>CBDTYO010000257.1:0-6138 GCA_965364615.1 uncultured Bacteroidia bacterium | reverse complement strand
CGATGGTGCCTGGAGGTATTATGATCACTCGCAACCCAGTGATAATTCCAATACGGGATTTGCCGTATTGGGGCTGATAGCTGCAGAGAAAGCCGGTATTCTTATACCGCAGACTCTAAAGGATAACCTGAGTCCTTACGTTGACTACATCCAGACCGATGGCGGCCCTCCCAACGGAGGTGGCTCAGGATATACCATGCCAAATAACTGGGTAAATACCATGAAAACCGGTAACCTGCTATTTGAAATGGCCTTTTTGGGTGACGCGCAAAATGCTCCCCGTGTATTACATGCACTGGAGTACCTTGGGAATCACTGGAATGACATGAATCAGGATCCCGGATGGAGGCATAATTACCTGGCAATGTATTGCCTGATGAAGGGTTTCGTTGCCATGGGTATTGAAACCATTCAGGTAAGCAGTACTGATGTTGACTGGTATGATGAATTTGTCGCTGAGATTCTGGCTGCTCCCCATTGGCCGCTTCCTCCGGCGCTTTGGACAGATTCATACCTATCCAGTGTTCTCAGCCTCCTGACCATAGAGAAGTTCGCTCCCATTCCCCCTCCGCCCTATTTGAAGGTGGATATTGATGTAAAACCGGAGTCCTGCCCGAATCCTTTGAACAGGACTTCCACGGGTGTAATCCCCGTCGCTATTCTGGGTACCGATGAATTTGATGTGACCACCATCGATCCTGCAACTGTCAACATAGGGGGTGTATATCCTTTGAGATGGAGTTTGGAAGATGTTGCCACACCCTATGACGGTGAAATAGATGATCCGCCCTTTAAAATGAATTGTACTACAGAAGGTCCAGATGGTTACATGGATCTGGTATTCCATTTCAATACTCCGGCCGTCGCTGCCCTTTTTGAGGATAATGAAAAGAAGGATGTCATTATTATCCAGGTTGACGGACAATTGGTGGACGATGGGCTTGAGATTATGGGCGAGGATGTAATGATTGTAATAAAATAGGATGAACATGTAAATCTCCCATCCTGGCGACTCGACATAATCGACTGAATGCCTAAGCCCCCGGTTTGCCGGGGGTTTAGCTTTTAATACACTAGTAATTTATTCAATAAAAAGCTTACATCGCAGGATCCAATTTTTCCAGCATCCCGCTCATCCCTGCATAAGCATTATACTGCGAACTTTTGCCTGTTTTTTTTGTCTAGATGTAAACAAAAGCATTAAAAAGACAGACATGAAAAAATACATTCTATTAAGCGGACTCTTTCTCCTAATGATGGGCACTGCCACCGCACAGAATTCCTTTTATGATTTTACCGTGAAAGACATCAGCGGGGAGGATTATTCCCTGGCACAGCTGAAGGGCAAAAAGGTACTGGTGGTGAATACGGCCTCCAAATGCGGCTTTACTCCACAGTATGCAGGCTTGCAGGAATTGTATGAGACATACGGGGGGGATGATTTTGTGATCATCGGATTCCCTGCCAATAATTTTGCCAAGCAGGAGCCCGGTTCCAACGAAGAGATAGCCACCTTCTGCCAGAAGAATTACGGAGTTACTTTTCCGATGATGAGCAAGATCTCGGTGAAAGGGGATGATCAGCATCCGCTTTATAAGTGGCTGACTTCCAAAAGTGAAAATGGCTTGGAAAACAGCAAGGTGAGCTGGAACTTCCAGAAATACATGATCGATGAACAGGGACAGCTGGTGGGACATTTTGCTCCGAATGTAAAGCCCGACAGCGAAAAGCTGGTCAGCTGGGTGACCAACTGATCACTCAAACCTGAGGCTTTCGATCGGATTTTTCAAAGATGCCCTGTACGCCTGGTACAGAACAGTCATGGTGGCAATCATAAGTGCAAACAGAGAAGCCACCAGAAAGGGCCACAAGCCAAGTCTGATCCTGAAGGCAAAATTCTCGAGCCAGTTATTCATCAGGACATAGGCTGCGGGCCAGGCAATTATATTGGCTATCAGGACCCATTTGTTGAATTCTAGACTAAGACTGTAAACGATGCCTGAGGTGGTCGCTCCCATGGTCTTGCGTATGCCAATATTTTTGGTTTTTCTTTCAGCAGTAAACGATGCCAGACCGTATAAACCCAGACATGCAATAAGTATGGCGATTATTGAGAAAATCAGGTAAACGGATCTGAGCTTCGTTTCCTGTCTGTAAGCATGGTCAAATTCTTCATCCAGGAAGAAATACTCGAAGGGCTGATCTCTGGAAAGCTTGTTCCACAGGGTACCTAAGGAAGAAATGGTCTTACGGGTGTCTCCGTTCTGGATGCGCAGTAAAAGAAAGCGGCCCGGATTTGAGATGCCAGTCAATTCCACGGCCATGGGCAGAATGGGATTGTGGGCGGATTGATAATTGAAATCCTTCACGACGCCTATGATGCTTCTTTTTACTTCATGCATTGAGGGCTCAAGCAGATATTGTTTAAGAGGATCATGCAGATCCAGTGATCTGACAGCTTCCTGGTTGATGATGATAGCAGATGAGTCTGTCACATTCTCTCTGGAAAAGAACCTTCCCTCCTCCAAGGCTATGCCCAGGGTGGGGAGGAGGTCATGGTCCGCATAGAATCTATTCAGTAAATAAATATCCGTCGATGTGCTCCCGTCCACCTGGATACCGTTCCCTGAAAAATCACCCCCCGGAATATTCCCCGTGACACTTCCGGCCAGAATATCAGATTGCCGGAGAGCCTCCTCCTTGAATACCTTTTGCTGAGATCCCAGGACGTCAAAGCGGTCAATCACCAAAACCTGCTCCTTGTTGAATCCCAGATCCATGGTCTGCACATATCGAATCTGGGAAATGACAATAAGGGTACAGATAATCAGGGCGGTGGAAATGGAAAACTGGAAAACCACCAGCAGGTTCCTGATCCCTCCCGAACTCATATTCAGGGCAAACTTCCCTTTCAGGACGGAGATGATATTCACCGACGATTGAAAAAAAGCCGCATAGCCCCCCGCTGCAAGCCCGGTGAATATGCTCAGCAACAATAGGATGGGAAGGGTGTATGGATTCGAAAGGAAGTCAAGTGCCAGATCTTTATCCGTAAGCTTGTTGAAGGCTGGCATGAGAAATTCAACCATGAGAATGGCCACCAGCATGGCAATGAGACAGAGAATCACGGACTCCACCAGGAATTGGGAAATCAATTGCCGGCGCCCGGAGCCGAGAACTTTCTTGATGCCCACTTCTTTGGATCGCAAGGCGGAACGGGCGGTGGTCAGATTGATGAAATTGATGCAGGCAATGATCAAAATAAACAGTGCGATGAGCGATAATACATAGACATAAACGATGTCAGAACTTCCCTCAGGTTTTTCATTGAAGCTCGACCTTAAATGTATATCCGGCAATGGCTCCAGGAAATATGCATACTTGTTACCGGCGTCATAAAACTCCTGGAGGCTGATATTCATGACTTCAGTGATGATGGGACCAAAATGCTTTTCGAGAAGATTGGGAAATTGATGGTTGATGTCTTCTGCAGCTGTATTTTCATGCAGCAACACATAGGTTCTTACGAAATTGCTTCCCCAATCAAAATGATCTCTGATTGGGATCGATGAAAACGGTGTGAGAAAATCGAAATGGATGTGAGACGTTTTGGGAACATTTTCGCATATGCCGGTGATTTGATAATCCTGGCTCCCTCCAATCCGCAACACCTTTCCCATGGCATCTTGCTCCCCGAAATATTTTTCTTTCATGGCCCGGGTGATCACCAGTGAATATGGGTCAACCAGGGCTGATTCCGGGTTTCCCTGCAACAGGGTAAAGGAAAAGATACTGAAGAATGTGGAATCTGTATAATAGAAATTATCTTCTGTAAAGACCTGGTCTTCATATTTGACAAGCTTGTCGTTGGTCTTGTAAAGGCGGGTGGCATTTTCAACTCCTGTAAATTCCTGCCTGAGTGCTTGTGCCAATGGAGGCGCACTGGAGGCTCCTCTTATATCCTGGGTTCCAAGTTTCGCATCCAATCCCACCAGGTAGATCCTGTCTGCTTTTTCGTGGAATCGATCATAGACCAATTCATCCTGTACCCACAATAAAATGAAAATACAGGCAGCAAGTCCCAGTGCCAGGCCGAATATGTTGATCAATGAGTATGCTTTCTGCCTGATAAGTAAGCGGCGAGCAATCTGCAGGTTTTTTCTGAACATAGGGGTTGATTTTCTGATTTGTGACTTGGTTGGTCTTGAATCTCCTTTATAGATGGACGATCAGAACCCTATTTTGTAACTGAGAAAAGGAACCTGGCTTGTAAAGAGCTGTTCTTCAATAGGATTTTTTTATGTAGTATCGCTTGCCCCTATCAGATAAGGATACTATTCCTATAACGCTTGCTTTTGAAAAAATGCAAGCAAAATCTCAGATAATTTCCCGGGACTCTCAATGGCCGGGCAATGCCCGACACCGGGCATGATATGTATTTCTTTTTTGTCTTCAGGCAGGCCCGTAAGTGCTTTGTAAATCAACCCGGCATGTCCTGTGCCGACCACGTGATCCTGATCTCCCTGAATGATCAGGGTAGGGGTGCTTATTTGCTGTAATTCAGCTTCGATATTGATGTTGTTGTAAGAGGGTGTATTTCGGAAAGCGGCATTCACCGCTTCTGCCTTTTCTCCTATGAGCGCATATTCTTCAGGGGTATAACGCATGAGCTGAAGCAAAGCGGTATCCTCCATCACATCTTTGAAAGAAATGATTTTCGCAGTATCCGCAAAATATGCATTGAACCCGAGCCTGGCCGGAACCACATGCTTCATCCAATTGACATCGGTATGGAATTGAGCAAAATCGCTTTTTTTGATGCGGTCCAATTCATGGATGATGGTTTCCAACTCGATTTTTCGTTCTTCGGAAGGATCAGTCTGCAGCATTTCCCTGGCTTTCTGAAGCTCGAACTCGATCAGGGAATGGTTCTGGTATTGGCTATTAACTTTCCCGTCGATACAGGCATAAGCTCCTGTTTTACTCTGGTCCTGAAGCAAATATAAAAATCCGTACATCCCGCCCCAGGAGGTTCCCATCAGATTTACTTTATCCCTGGCATAGCGTGTCCGTAAGGAATCAATCACCAGGCCCAGGTCTTCCACATACTGATCTACCGTCAGCATGGAATTGTCCATGCAATCCCTGGATTTTCCGCATCCGCGCTGGTCGAGGTAGGCTACCAGAAATTCACCTTCCAGCGCAGGTCCCATGAGTTTAATGTCGATGCCGGAATATCCGCCAGGCCCCCCATGCAAATTGATAATTAGAGGTTTTTGAGGATTTCCGCGCACCCTGACATACAATTCGGAGGAAGGAACACTCACCATTACTTCCTCATCGAGGAAATCTTGGTTTTGTGATGAATGGCAGGAGAATCCCGGAAGCAGAACCAGGAACAAAAGCAGGATCTTTATTTTCATATTCTTCTTGTAGGCATTCACCAAGTCGGGTCAGGCATTCAAAGATGGTGAATTAAAACGAATGGCCACTTCAGGGAGCTGCAAATCCTTATTGACCCTGATTTTGCTTACATGGAGGGCTTAGAGAAAATCATTGTTAAGTTCCGAAAGCGAATGATAGTAATTGTTTAGGGCAGAATATGCTCAGGTCTGGCTTCCCAAAGCCACCCTAATGGCTTCCCCGTTGACCCCGCTGGACTCTTCGGAGGCCAGGAAGGCAATGACCTCGGCGACCTCCCTGGGGGTCACCACCCTTCTTGCAGGGCTCAGGGCGGCCCTTTCCTCCCACACTTTTTTGGTGGTGATCCTGCGTTTTTCGGCTTCGATTCGGGCCGAAGTTTCAGACATTCTGGTACGCAACCATCCCGGCAGCACAGCATTGGAAGTCACGCCATACTGGCTGGCATTTTAGGCAACGGACCGCATCAGACCCAGCAGGCCGTGTTTTGAGCTGTTGTAGGCACTGCCTGCATATTCCGCCACCTGACCGGCGGTGGAACTTACAAATACGATCCGGCCATAGGCCTTAAGTATCATGTCTTTGATCACCAGCCTGGACAAATAGAAAGGGCCATCCAGGTTGATACGCATGCTCTCCTGCCACACTGCCGGATCCTGTTCCCAGATCAGACGCTCGTGGGCGGAACCAACCCCATGGTTGTTTATCAGCAGGGTA
>CBDTYO010000256.1:0-6149 GCA_965364615.1 uncultured Bacteroidia bacterium | reverse complement strand
TTGGAGGCATTTACGACCAGCAGGTACTTCTCCCGGCCGTAACAATAGACCAGAAGATCGTCCACGATCCCGCCTTCATCATTGGGAAAACAAGTATACTGAATCCTTCCGGGTCCGATCAGGGCAAGATCGTTGGAGGTGATCCTCTGTACCAGTTCGAAGGCCTCCGGGCCCTTGATCCAGATCTCTCCCATGTGGGATACATCAAACACGCCCACATTTTCTCTCACATTCCTATGTTCCTGCCGGACACCCAGGTATTCCAGCGGCATTTCATATCCTGCAAAAGGCACCATTTTGGCATGCAGGGCCAGATGATTGTCGTAAAAAACGGTTCGTTTCATACGGACAAAAGTAATACTTTCCTTCTGGAAAGAAATTGTTAAATAACAGGATCTACTTGGAAAGCACTTTGAATTCCACCCGCCGGTTTTTCTCCCTGCCTTGCGCCGTATTATTTGGAGCAACAGGCTGTGTATCAGCGTAACCCTCGGAAATAAGCATATCAGGGGAGATGCCCAGGTTCACCAGGTAGTCCACCACTGCCTTGGCCCGTTCCCTGGACAATCTCTGGTTGATGCGCAGCGATCCGGTGTTGTCTGTATGCCCCGAAATCTCCAGCTTCATTCCAGGGTTGTTCTCCAGGAACCTGTACACCTGATCCAGGGCACTGTGGGATTCGGGCCTGAGAATGGCTTTCCCGGTTTCAAAATAGATGTTCTCAAGCACCACCTTGGTGCCCACTTCCACCTTTCTGAGGAAGAAATTACGACGTAGAATATCATCCCCGGTGACCAGGGTGAAATCGATAATATCCAAAAAATACAAATACCCCGTAGCATTGATCTCCACCGCATAGGCTTTGGGCTCGGGAAGCCTGGCCGTATATTCCCCCTGGACATCGGAAATGACCAGGGCTTCCTGTTTTCCGCTGGCAGGATCAAAAAAGGCCATTTTCGCCACAATGGGTTCCACCCCGCCCAGGGTATCCAGCACATGTCCGGTGAGCATCAGCCTGCTATCCAGCTCCATGGGCACAGCCGGAATGAAGAAACCTGTTTTTTCCTTGCCTGGCCCGGCCAGCAATTGATCTGAGGTCCTGAAAACAAGCTCTTTTTCAGATCCCAGATTAACCACCCTGAAGATATCCTTGGCACCGTATCCCCCCTCCCTGATGCAAGAATAGAAACCGGTTTTACCCGTTCTGTCGGTGATATAAAACACCTCATCGTCCGGGGTATTGATGGGATAACCCAGGTTTTCCGGGGCGGACCAGGTACCTCCTTCTCTTCTTTGCGAACGAAAAATGTCAAAACCTCCCATGGTGTTATGTCCTTTGGAAGCAAAATACAGGGAATTGCCATCGGGAGTGATGAACACACCCTCCTCATCATAGGGCGTATTGATGATCGGTCCAAGATTGACAGGCTTTCCCCACTTCCCTTTTGCATCGAGTCGGGAATAGAGAATGTCCTTTCCACCCCGGCTGAGGTCCCTGTTTCTTGATATGAAATATAATTCTTTCCCATCGGGGGAAAAAGAAGCGGATGTTTCGCCATCCTTGCTGGTGAGTCTGCCCGTGACCGCTTTGGGCCTTGACCACTTCCCCTTATCAGGGCGATAATGGGTGATCTGTATATCTCCTCCCTCTATATGGCCCTGATACAAAATGAAAGAATTCCCATCCTGGGTCACCCCCACCACGGCATCATTGTTGTCCGAATTGAAGGGACTTGACAGCCTGACGGCCTCCTTGAAGCTATTCCCCTCCCTGACGGACATATAAATGTCTTCATTGAATTTATTATCCAGCTTGTTCCTCTTTGCTTTTTCATAAGGGCGCCGGGAGGTAAACAAAAGGGCCGTATCCCCATAAGCAAAAACAGGATTGTAGTCATCGTACCTGGAGTTCACTGCTTCCCCCAGGTTGCGGATGATCACCCGTTGGGGGTTTTTGGCAAATTCCCTCCCGCTCTGGCACTCAGCCATGCGCTTGGTCAAAACTGCGGCATAGGCCCCCTGCTCTTCAGGATCGAGCACCTGGCTGTGCAGTTTGTAATGTTCAATGGCTTTGTCAAATTCGAGCACCAGTTGATAGGCAGTACCCAGCATCAGATGAATGTCATCACTCACTTCCGGGTCTGCGGTATAGGCCTTGAGCAGATAATTGATCGCCTCATATTTGTCATCGGTATAAAGGTAACAGATGCCCAGCTTGTAATTGAGGGCAGCATGTTCGGGATTGTATTGAAGGGCATAGAGGTAATGGTCCCTGGCCAGGTCGTAGGTGCCCATTCCCGCCTTGAAGCTTTTATCCCCGTTCCTGACACTCTCCCAGGCCTCCTTGAATCCGGTGTCGATACCCGTTTTAAAAGATCCCTTGCCAATCTTCACATTTTCCTGGGACCAGATGAGTCCCTGGAACAAAAACAAGGTCAGAACTGCGATATACCCCCTTCTTTTCATATCCTTGATCTTATCTGCCACATTCTTTTAAGTATTCTGCAGCTTCTTCAGCCCCCAGGGCCTGTGCACTGTGCCAATCCGTGCAGGCACCCTCAGGGTCGCCGAGCAATTCACGTATCAATCCGCGGTTCAGGTAAAGCAGGGCATCATCGGGGTATTCCTCCAGGGTCCCGTCCAGGAGGCTGAGGGCCGGTTCCAGCTGCCCCTGAGCGGCCAGCAGCGAAGCCTTATTGAGCCTGGCTTGGGCAAACTGCTCACTGTTGGTGATGGCCGCATTGAAATCTTTCAGTGCCCCTTCCTTATCTTCGGTGTAATAGCGGGCATAGCCCCTGTTATTCAGGGCTATAAACAGGCTGGGATCCAGCTCAAGCGCTTTGGAATAGTCTGCAATCGCCCCCTCATAGTCGCCCATCAGGATCTTAACAGATCCCATATTGTTGTAAGCCAGTGCAAAATCTGCTTGAAAGGCAAGGGCTTGCTGGTAATCAAAATGGGCCCCCTGCAAATCTCCCAGTTTACGCTTGACCCCCGCTCGCTCGTGGTAGGCCAGTGCAAAGTCCTCCCTGAGCCCTATGGCGCTGTTAAAGTCCTCCAGGGCTGACTCATACAAGCCCTCCCGGATGGAAGTGATTCCCCTGTAATAGTATGCCCATGGATCCGTGAATCCCTGGGAAATGGCCTGGTCAAATAAGCTCCTGTCCAGGCCTGTCGTATCGCTGCCATAAAGGACATATCCCTTATAAAAATATGCCTCCCCCATCTCCGGATCATAGGACAAAGCCGTATCAATCTGGCCCAGGGCATCCTCCATGGCCCCCCACTCAATAAAAATCCTCCCCTTCTGGAGCCAGGCAGGTGCATAGGTGGAATCCAGCTCGGTACACTTGATAAAACTGGCAGCCGCCAGCTCGTACTGCCGCTGTTGGATATAAGCAATCCCTTCATTATAAGTCTTATCACGCAACTTGCGTTCAGAAAAGGAAAGCTGTCCATGAAGCACTGGCAGGGCTTGAAAGGCCAGTAAGGCAAGCAGGAGATATCTCAGCATCTTCATAAAGGGGAATAATTTAATCCCATGGGTTTTCGTTCTAAAAATAAAATAAATATTTTTAGTGGGCCAAAGTAGTTTTCAACCTATTATAAAGCCACCATGATAGCAGACCTGAATTACCTCAAAACCATGTCAGGCGGCGATGCCAGTTTCATCCGGGAAATGATCGGTCTTTTCCGCGAGCAGATCGATGAATACAAACTGATCATGCCCGAACTGCTGCAGAAAAAGAAGTATGTCGAACTGAGCAAAGTGGCGCACAAGGCAAAGTCTTCCGTGGCTGTCATGGGAATGACAGAGGCGGCAGAATTGCTGAAAGAGCTGGAGATCCTTGCCCAGGGAGGTTTGGAAGTGGAGCAGTATGGCAGGATGATCAGTGAATTCCTGGAACAAAGTCAGCTGGCCCTGGAAGAGCTTGAAGGGACTTACTAGCCAAACCGCCTCATGCTAGAAACCACAAATATCAACGACATCCTGGTGGTTAGGCTCAAGGAATCCCAACGCCTGAATGCCATGATCGCAGAGCCTGTAAAGGAAGTTTTACTGGCTTACTTCAATAAACCCGACACCCACCTGGTTTTTAACCTGGAGGGAATTACATTCATCGATAGTTCGGGATTCGGAGTGTTTCTTTCAGCCATGAAAGCAGCCAACAACAACTATGGTCAGTTTAAGATCTGCAATGTGAATCCGGATGTGATGGAACTGTTTAAACTGTTGCAGTTGCACCACGTTTTCGAGATCTATGATGAACTTGATTCATGCCTGGATAGTTTCAATTCATAATATTCCTTATTTTTGTCCTTCAAATTAAAACGTAGCATATGCAAAAATTAGTTTTACTGGCAATCCTGGCTTTTGTGGCCATGTCTTGCAATCAGACAAGTGAAGAAAATACGGCCGCCAAAGAATCCACGGAGATGGAGCAAATTGTTTCGGCCACCATTCAGGAGCTCCTGGCCACCCCTGCCGAATATGACGGCAAGGAAGTAGCTGTATCGGGCATGGTCACGCATGTTTGCAGGCACGGCGGACAAAAATGTTTCATTGTGGCAGAGGATGGGGAAACCCAGATCAGGATCGTTCCCGGGGGAGAGATCGATGAATTCAAGATAGATCTGGAAGGCTCAACGGTGGCTTTCAAGGGGGTATTCCGGGTGCTGAGTTCCGCACAAACGGATGAGCTTGTGGAAGATTATGAATCCAAGGAACATCATGCCGTGGAGCAATCCCACAGCGAGGCTGAGAAAGCGGATTACTTCGTAGAGGCCGTCGATTTCAAAGAGGTCACGCCCTAGGGTTCAATGAATTGGCGTAAGTGGAACCGGTGGATTCACCGGGAACTGGGATTCCTGTTCTTTGGAATGACCATCGTGTATGGCATTTCGGGCATAGCCCTGAACCACCATGTGACCCGCGACTGGGATCCGGGCATCATTACGCGTTCCACCACCAGCCAGTACCCGAAACTTCTCCAAAAATCTGCGGTGGACCGCAGTACCATAGAAAGCATATTGGAAATCGCCGGGGAAACAGAGAATTACAAACAGTATTATTTCCCCAGCGATGACCTCCTGATGATCTATCTGAAGGGAGGACATATCACGGTGGACCTGACCTCCGGCAGCATACACACCACCAAAATACGCAAACGGCCCTTTTTTAGTGAATTGAATTACTTACACTACAACAAGCCGAAACAGCTATGGACTTGGTTTTCAGATCTTTATGCATTTGGCCTGGTGCTGATCGCCATTTCCGGACTGTTCCTTATCAGGGGACGCAAAGGAATTAGCGGCCGGGGGGGTATCCTGACCCTCATCGGGATACTGCTCCCCCTGGTGTTTCTGGTGATCTACCTCTGGCTATAGCAAGGCCCAAATATTAATAACTATTTCGTGCAGATTTCGTAATACTCCAGTAAGATGAGTGAAGAGATCCTAAAGGCACTGATGCAGCTGTTTGCCATCATCTCCCGGCCGGGGAGCGATGCGGCGGAAAGGCGCTCCGTGGTTGAATCCTTCCTCAACAGACAGCTCAACCAGGAACTTGTGGCTGTATACCTGGATGTTTTTGATGGATATTTCCGGCAGGTCATGGAGGAGGATGCCAAGGTCACCAAAAAGGAGCGACTTCTATCCAGACGCTCAGTGAGGGTTCTCAAAATCTGCACCGTCATCAATGAGGAACTGACACAGGCACAAAAGATCGTGGTCCTCTTCCAGTTGCTTGAATTCATCCGGTCGGAAAAGCAGAAGGCCACAGACCAGGAGATGGAGTTCATTTCCACGGCTGCAGATACTTTCCATATCCCGGATGAGGATTTTGCTTTAACCAGCAATTTCGTCCTGTCGGATGGAAAGCTGGAGAACCAGGCAGATTACCTGGTGGTGGACAGCAACAAGGCGAAAACCTCAGGAAAAAAAATCAAGCATATATACAGGGAAAACCTGGTGGGACAGATCCGCTTCGTTCACATCCCCTCTGCCCACCTCTATTTCGTCAAATATGTGGGATTGGCCGAACTCTATATGAACGGTCAGTTGCTTGAACCGCTCTCTACCACCGCTGCTCCCTGCGCTTCTGAAATAGCGATGTATGGTGTATGTCTCCTCACCCTTTGCAGCGATCC
>CBDTYO010000255.1:0-6150 GCA_965364615.1 uncultured Bacteroidia bacterium | reverse complement strand
GGCCTGACTGGTCTTGATCTCATCTGGAAATTCTTTCAGTGTAATCTGTGCGGTTTCTGAAAGCAATACTGCACGTGTGATGACGTTCTTCAATTCCCTGATGTTACCGGGCCAGCTGTATTCCAGCAGCATGTTCCTGACCGTCTGATCATACCCTTTCACCTGCTTTTGAAATCTGACGGATGCCCGGTTCAGGAAGGCATCTGCATATACAAGGATGTCTTCACCCCGGGAGCGCAGGGGGGGGACCGTAATCTTAAATTCATTGAGCCTGTGGTAAAGATCCTCCCTGATCTTTCCATTCCTCATTTCCATCAACATATCTACATTGGTGGCGACGATAAGTCTTACGTCGACCTTCACTGTTTTACTGTCCCCGACCCGGGTCAGGGTTTTTTCCTGGAGAACACGAAGCAGCTTCATCTGGTTTTCGGCCTCCAGGTTGCCGATCTCGTCCAGGAAAAGGGTTCCCCCGTTTGCCTGTTCAAAAAGTCCCTTTTTATCATAAGTGGCTCCGGTAAATGCTCCTTTGATATGACCAAACAATTCACTGTTTACAAGTCCTTTGGGCAAAGCTCCGCAATCTACGGCGATAAACGGACCCTCCTTTCTCTGGCTGTTATAGTGGATGGCCCTGGCTATGTATTCCTTGCCCGATCCCGTCTCCCCTTCTATGATGACAGACATGTTTACCGGGGAAACTATGCGGACATGTTCGAGTATTTCTTTGAATTTCTTGCTCTTGCCCTGTATAAAATCCTGTTGAAAATTGAACTTGGGGCCATGTACTTCCTCTGGGTCCGAGTTTTGTTTATATGCCTCTTTGATCAGCTCCAGCAGCTCTTCGTGTATAAGTGGCTTGGTAATATAGTCGTAAGCCCCCGATTTGATGAGTTTGACTGCAGTGCTGAGATCCTTGTAGGCAGTCATGATGATCACAGGAGTGTCAGGATCTTTCTGTTTCACGTGTTGGAGAATATCAAATCCATCCCGGTCGGGCAGCCGGTAATCACTAATGATCAGATCGTACGAATTATGATCGATCTTCTTAATGGCTTCGACCCCATTGAAGGCCGAATCTGCTTGATAGCCATGCTTAGTCAGGTAGTTGGTGAGCAGCTTACATATATAGGTATCATCATCGATGACGAGAATCCTGTGCATGTGGATGGTGTTTAGCAATTAAAGATAGGGAATAAATCCCGATCAGTCCTTGTGGAAACTCTTCCTCAAGCGTTTAAACAGGTAGTCCTGATGCCCCTGGCTATCCAGAATATTTCTCCCTGGACAGTCTTTCAACGATATCACTGGTCTGGGTTTTCAGCTCTCCGATCAAGGATTCAATGTGTGACTTGTTGTGTTTATTCATCTCAAGGCTTTTGATTTCCACGAGACCGGAGACAATGATCGCAATGTTGAGGTGTTTAAAGGAGGGAATCAAGCGATGGGCTGTTTCCTGGATCTCAAACCAGTTTTCCTCGCTGAAAGCTTTGGCGATCTGTTCAATTCCTTCGGTGGCATTTTCGATGAACATATCGATCATTTCATTGAAAAACTCCATGTTTCCGCGTGTTACCTGTTTTAACTCACTGAGATCATAGCTGAGTGATGTAGCAGGCTCCGCCTCATCAATGATGACGCTTTCTTTCAATACAATTTTCGATTCAACCTCCAGCACCTGACAGATTTTGTTGTATAAATTGATTTCGCGGTATGGCTTGATCAGTACATCATCGATTTTATCTCTTGAAGCCAGTACCTCTTCCTCCTGCAGTATATCGGCAGTCACTGCAATGATTTTCACGTCCTTATCTTTGGCTTGCTTTCTTATGAAATGTGCCACCTCCAAACCGCTCACCTCTGGCATGTGTATATCCAGCAACACCACATCAAACTTCTCCTTCTCAAATGCCTCAATGGCCTCTTTCCCATCGTTCGCCAAAATTACTTCCATGTTAAATCCCTCCATGATTATCTGACCCAGGGCCCTGTTCATGGCATCGTCATCCACCAGAAGCGCACGGGTTCCTGATAATTCTTCTGAGTTGATGCGTATGACGTTCTTGGATAAAAATTCCTTCTCGCTCCTCTTCAAAGGAAGATCCACTGCAAAGACAGATCCTTTTCCTACGGTGCTTTCAACAGTGATATTTCCTTTCATGGCCTTCGTTAACCTTTTGCTGATGGTTAAGCCCAGGCCCGATCCTCCATGTTTTCTGGCTATGCCCGAAGTAGCTTGCTTATATTCTTCAAACACTTCCTTCAGTTTATTTTTGGGGATGCCGATTCCCGTATCCTTCACTGTAATTCTGATCCAGATAAGATTGTTTCTTTCTTCAAGCAAGCGAACCCCGAGTTCCACAAAACCGTACTCAGTGAATTTGATGCCGTTGCTCACCAGGTTGATCACAACCTGTTTGAGTCGGAAGGCATCTCCCCGGCAGATCATCGTTAAGCGCTCGTCAATGCTTAGCCTGAGGTTGATGCTTTTATCCTTGGCCCTGACACTCAAAGTTTCATATATTTCACGAAACAGATTCTCCAGGCTGAAATCCACTTCATCCAATTTCAACTCACCTGATTCAAGGCGGGAGAATGCGAGGATCTCATTGACCAGGTCGAGGAGATACACAGAAGATTTATCGATGATGTTGACGAAGTTTCTTTGTTTATTGTTGAGGCTTGTTTTCTGAAGCTGCTCCACGAAACCAATGATGGCATTCAACGGGGTTCTGATTTCGTGACTGATCCTTGCCAGAAACCTGCCTTTTATATCATTGCTTTCTTCCGCTTCATCTCTCTCTCTGACCAACTTTTCCTCATGGGCCTTTTCGGTTTCTTCACCCTTCTGAAAATACAGCACACCCAAAGGATTTCCTTCCACAATTGTTAAACCCATGACCTGGACGTTGATTCTACCGGCCGGATGGTCCAACACCATGTGATGCTTGCTTCCACCAAGTCCGTCCTTGCAGAACTGTTGCAGATCGACCTTTAGCAAGGAATCAAGGTGTTTGGACCAGGCTGACAGGCTCTGCTGGCCTGGGAACAGGCTTTCAAGGATTTTATCCCGATCAAAGACCCGGAGGATCTTCAGCTTTGGATCAAACAGGACGACCGAGGTATTGGGGATCGCGGATAGAATCTGTTGATAATTGATATGGTCAGGATTCATGACAATAATAAAGATAGGTTTTTTGTAGAAGTTTTTCTTTTCTTATTCCCCTCAAGGTTCTTATATTGAGTGGCTGCAACAGAAGCAAGATTTTCACGGGTAAACTGAAATTGCTATAATTCCCTGAACCACCTGTCCAATGAAGTCCCTCCACATCCTGATCGTTTTTAATGGCCGTCTGCCGGTAAGCAAATACGGAGGCACCCAGCGGGTGATCTGGTCGCTGGGGAAAGAACTGGCCGGCATGGGGCACCGTGTAGCCTTTTTGGCGGGCGAGGGAAGCCGCTGCGATTTTGCAGAGGTGAAGGTCATGGATCCCGGCATTCCCCTGGCCGGACAGATCCCGGAAGAGGCGGACCTGGTCCATTCCTTTATCAATATCTGGGAAGAGCTCCATAAACCCCTCATGGTCACCATCGAAGGAAATTCCAGGCCCGGAAGGGATTTCCATATCAACACCTGTTTTGTGTCACGCAACCATGCCTCCCGCTACGGGAGTGAGGTATTTGTATACAACGGGATGGACCTGGAGGAGTTGGGCACACCCGATCTTGACCTGGAACGCGAGTACTTGCATTTCCTGGGCAAAGCAGCCTGGAACGTAAAGAATGTGAAGGGATGCATCAGGATGGCCAGGGAAGCCGGGATCCCCCTGCGTGTGCTAGGCGGGAACAGGGTAAACCTGAAGATGGGGATCCGGATCACGCTGGATCGGAATGTGCGTTTTGAAGGCATGGTGGGAGGCAGGCACAAACATCGGCTGATCAATGGATCCAAGGCCTTGCTTTTTCCTGTTCTCTGGCACGAACCCTTTGGCATCGCGCTGACCGAAAGCCTGTATTTCGGATGCCCGGTCTTCGGAACTCCCTACGGATCGCTTCCGGAGCTGATCCCTTCCGAATTCGGTTTTCTGAGCACCAGTCAATCCGAGCTGATCAGCGCCCTGGAACACGTGGAAAGTTACGACCGCAGGAAATGCCATGAATATGCCAGTGATAATTTTTCCTCACGCAAGATGACACAGGACTACCTTGCGCTCTATGAAAAGATACTCAACGGGGAAGCGCTCAATCGTAAGCCGCCCAGGCTGGTGGATACCACCGAGCCCTCGCTCTTGCCTTTTTTCCCGTGATCAGTCTGAAAGCATGGCCTTGAGCAGGTCCTTTTCTTTGGAAAGGGCCATGCGCTTCACAAACTCGTAATCCTGGATCTTCATGCCCCTGAACCACTCTTCCCAGAGCTCATTCACGCGGTCCCATTCCAGATCCTTGTCACGGGGGGCCGCCTCAATCAGGACGACCTTCAAATCGGGGTAATCCTGGTTCACCGTCTGTAGTTTGGTCAGGTCTTTCCCCACTATGGGATACCCGTCTGTGAACAGGAACAGGAAGTTCTGGGTCAGGGAATCATTCACATAATCCACTTTCAGATCTTCATAAAAGTACTTCCAGATATCTGCCCCGTAGTAGGCCTTGGGATTGCTGCTGAAAACAGCCTGGTCATAAAGTTTGTCTACATTGTTGAAGAAGGTGCTGTGTCGCTCCTCCTCTTTTTTCCTGCGCAGTACGGCAGGTATATTATCCATATTGATGTACAGGCTGTCTTCATACACTTCGCTCTGAAGATCCGCTCCACGCTGGTGGGCGATGACCACCCGGATCTCGTCACGCGAGCGCAGGTATAACTGATTCCTGACCCTTTCCTCGAACAGGGTATAGATGTACTTGATCAGTTCCTTGTCGCGTTCGGGCTGGTTGTCCTGCACAATCAGCCGGTCGGACAGGTCCAGCAAAATGATGTAGTTGTGTTTGATGGCCGGGGGGACTTCTTTCTGCTCCTGGGGGGGCATGCAAGAGGCAAGGAGCAAGAGGGCCAGGAGTACCGGGATATATTTAATCAGCTGTTTCATGTGCATGGGATTAAGGATGGGACAGTACATTAAATACTACGGCGTTTGATCACCTTGACCATGCCAGATTTTATCGCATGTTTTTCTTCAAAATCCTTTTTGATATTCAGGATCTTCACCTTGACCTCTTTCAGGTTCTGGGGAGCGAGGTAGGAAATCCATCCGGTGGTAAACTGGTCAATGTAGGATTTCAGATTGCCCAGGATGACGGTTCCCAGATCCTCACGGATGTTGGCGATATCGAAGCGGATGGGTTCTTCAGGAATGAGCTTTTCCTGGAGTGCCTTGATATCCTCCCGCAGATGTTTGATGATTTTCTTGAGGTTTTGAACAATGCGGCGTTTGGCCCATTCGCGGAACAAAGAATCCAGCAGGATACTCCACAGCACATACACAATGAATCCCAGGAAAAGAATCACCCAGAAGGCAGGATTGGCTGCCCAGGATCTGGTGGCCAGGCCCATGAGTTCTTTGGCGTATTCAATGTTGTTGTGAATCAGCAGCGCAATCAGGAAGTCCACCACGAAGGTGATGGTGATCAGTGCGCCCAGGAATACGAATTTGTATTTGTGCTTCAGTTCAAGAATGATGTGAAAGGCCCAACCAAAGGCATAGAACACAAAGGGCACCAGAAAAAGCAGGTAATTGTACTGGATGGCTTCGGCCAGTTCTGCAGGCTTGGGCATGATGCTCCCGGTTCCTATCCCCGCAGCGATTCCTTCAGCGATCTTTTCAAAATCGGTGTATAAAGCTTTGTAGGCAGCTGAAACATAGAAGAAGAAAAGATAACCGGTCAGCATGACCAGCAAAAAGAGGTTGACCACATATTTGAAGGGAGAAAAAGTTTCCTTCTTCAAGGCCTCCGGGTCTTTCTCATATTTTTTATGGAGGTCCAGCAACTCCTCCCGGCGCACGTCCACTTTGTCCTGCTTCTCCTTAATCAGCGCATTGATCTCCGCGTTGTTCTTGCTTGCTTCGTCCAGCCTGGATTCAAGTTGCTTGAGCTTTTCCCGCTTTTCAGGTTTTTCATCCTCATTCAGTCCACTGGCTTTTTCATCCACCAGGT
>CBDTYO010000254.1:0-6185 GCA_965364615.1 uncultured Bacteroidia bacterium | reverse complement strand
CCATTCGTCATCAATCTTTGCTTTGCTCACCTGGACGATTTCTCAACGCAGGTTGCTCCGCACAACCACCAGCTCTTCAAGAATTCGAAGAAGAACCACAAGATTTCGAATCCCCTTTTGAAGGTCGAGATCAAACGAAGGGATTCCTCTGCCAAGGTGAGCAACAAAAAGCAAAACGAACTGTTGGAAATGCTCAAATCGAATCCACTCCCAGCAAAGGACCTCCTGAGTAGGTATAATCGATGTCGTAAGCCCTGGTATCCGATGAAAGGGGAAGCGAATATCCCCCCTTGCCCATCAGGTAGGGCACCACATCTTCTCCAAATAAATCAAAACGCAGGTCGAGGAAAAGCGGCATGTAGTTGGTGGACAAAAATTCCACCCCTGTGCCAATGCCGGCAAACAAACCCGCTGGGGTTCGGTATCCATTTACCGTCAGCAGGCTGAATGGGGCCGCCTGCTCGTTGTTTGACGATCCGGCCAGGAAACCGATGGAGGTCATGTTCACAAATCCTGCCTTGAAACCCAGGGGTTCACTGGACATTACACGGCCTGTTTCATAAGGCTCCGCAGTGATCCTTTCCACCTCCGCCATCCTGAATACCCATAGATTCCCCCCCAGATCTTCAATCTTTACGTGCTCATCAGGAGCGATTTCCAGTATCTTGCCTCTGACGATGCTTCCGGTTTTCAGGTAAATATGGTCCACCTCCTGGGCCATCAGGGGAAAGCAAAAGAAAAGGATGGCCACGGCCATAAGCAGGTAAAGTGGTTTTTTCGGGAAAGGACGGGCAGCTTTCATAGCGGGTCTGTTTTCTGTCAGGATGAATCCCCTGGGAAAAAGGTTGCGTGCCTACGCAACCGGCAGCAGGGCTTTTGCATCCTTCCAACAAAACGACCCCTTAAATCACACGGATATGAAACGTCTATTCTTGCTGCTGACCATCCTGGGACTTGCTCTTGGCTCTTGTGAAGACAAGCGCCTGCAAACCTACCTGGCCAATGTGCCCCAGTACATGTCCTATGAGGATTTGCGTTCCTCTTTCGAGGTCAGCGGGGATCAGGCCCTGGAGAAGCCGGGAAAGATCTATTTCAAAGACGACTTCATGTACATCAATGAATACCAGAAGGGAATCCATGTGGTGGACCTGAGCGATCCGGGAAACCCGGCCATCAAGGCTTTTATCCATATTCCGGGGAATGTGGACATGTCCATCCGGAACGATATATTATATGCAGAAAGTTATGTGGACCTGGTACTGATCGACATAAGCGATCCCGGCCAGCCCCTTTTCATCAAGCGAATTGAAGACCTTTTTGAGTATGTGATTCCGCCCTATGATTATGAATATCCCCTGGACGAGATTGATCAGGAAAAAGGCGTCATTACAGGTTTTGAGATCAAGAAGATTACCCGGGAGATTGACCATCCTCCTTACCCCTGGCCCGTATATTATGATTATGCGCTGGAATCCAGTTTCAGGGGTTCTCCCAAAGTAAATGGCGCTGGAAATTCCTATGGAATCGGGGGCTCCATGGCCCGCTTTATTACCTATGACAATTACCTCTACGCACTGGAGAGCACCTATAAGCTCAAGGTCATCGATATTTCAGACACCGACCAGGTAGAAGTGAAAAGCGAACAATACCTCTGGGGAAATGTGGAAACTGTGTTTATCGCCGACCAGCACATGTATGTGGGTACCGCCAACGGGATGCATATTCTCAGCCTGGATATTCCCTCCTCTCCCAATGCACTCTCCACCTACCGGCATATCACCGCCTGTGATCCCGTGGTGGTGGAAGGAGACAGGGCCTATGTGACCCTCCGGTCGGGCAACAACTGCGGAGGAAACCAAAACCTCCTGGAGGTGATCGATATTTCCGACAAGACAGATCCCGTGCGAGAAGCATCCTTTGGCATGAAAAGTCCCTACGGCCTGGGCATCGACAATGGGATCCTGTTTGTATGCGAAGGGGAATTCGGACTCAGGATCTTCGATGCCACCGACATATTCAGCATTCCCCAGAACGAAATCGCAGAATTCCCCGGCATCCATGCCTTTGATGTGATCCCCCTGGGCACCGTGCTCCTCCTGATCGGCGACGATGGTTTTCATATCTACGATTACTCCGACCTGGAGGACATTCAACTCCTGGGATCCCTCCCTGTAATCCCCACTGAGGAATAGCGCCGCTTTGCGATGCAAACTTTCCAGTCTGCCCGATTTTCGCTATTTTTGCAGCTTGAAAATCGAATCGACCGCAGATGTTTGAAAATTTATCAGAAAGACTTGAGCGTTCCTTCAAATTGCTCAAGGGACAGGGAAGGATCACGGAGATCAATGTGGCAGAGACCCTGAAAGATGTGAGGCGGGCCTTGCTGGACGCCGACGTCAACTTTAAAATTGCCAAACAGTTTACCGACCAGGTCAGGGAGGAGGCACTGGGCCAGAAGATCCTGACCGCGGTGAAGCCCTCAGAAATGATGGTGAAGATCGTGCACGATCACCTCACCACACTCATGGGAGGAGAAAACGTGCCCATTCAACTGAAGGGAAATCCCACAGTCATTCTCATTGCAGGTCTGCAGGGATCCGGTAAAACCACCTTCTCGGGAAAACTGGCCACTCTGCTGAAAAGCAAGCAGGGAAGGCAGCCCATGCTTGTGGCAGGAGACGTTTACAGACCCGCGGCCATCGAACAATTGAAGGTGATCGGGGAACAGGCGGGAGTACCTGTTTACACCGAAGAAGGGAATACGAATCCTGTAAAGATCGCCAAAGCGGCCATCAAGGAAGCCAAACTCAAGGGTTACAATGCGGTCATTGTCGACACTGCCGGACGTCTGGCCATCGACGAGGAAATGATGGCCGAGGCGGCGGCGGTGCGCGACTCGGCCACGCCCCACGAAATTCTGTTTGTGGTCGATTCAATGACCGGACAGGATGCGGTGAACACTGCCAAAGAATTCAACGAACGGCTCGATTACGACGGGGTGGTGCTGACCAAGCTGGATGGCGATACCCGGGGTGGTGCGGCCCTGTCCATCCGGTCGGTGGTGGACAAGCCCATCAAGTATGTGGGTACCGGTGAAAAAATGGATGCCCTGGATGCCTTCTATCCCAAGCGGATGGCAGACAGGATCCTGGGAATGGGTGACATTGTCTCGCTGGTGGAGAAGGCCCAGGAGCAATATGACCAGGTAGAAGCCCGAAAACTGCAAAAGAAAATTGCCAAGAACCAGTTTGATTTTGATGATTTCAAGTCCCAGATACAGCAGATCAAGAAAATGGGAAACATCAAAGACCTGGCTGGAATGATCCCTGGCATGGGCAAGGCCATGAAGGATTTGGATGTGGACGACGACGCGTTCAAGGGACTGGAAGCCATCATCAATTCCATGACTCCCCTGGAACGTTCCAATCCTGCCCTGCTGAACGGGAGCCGCAGGAAGCGGATTGCTGATGGCAGCGGGACCACCGTGCAGGAGGTCAACCGCCTGGTGAAACAATTCGACGAAACCCGCAAGATGATGAAGATGATGAGTTCCGGTAAAAAGATGCGCATTCCAAAAATGAGATAATATGCAATTGATAGATGGAAAAACCACCTCCAGAACAATTAAACTGGAGATCAAGGCCGAAGTGGAATCACTGATTGCTCAGGGACACCGGGCTCCGCACCTGGCAGCCATCCTGGTGGGCCATGACGGTGGCAGTGAAACTTACGTGGCTTACAAGATCAAAGATTGTGAGGAGGTGGGATTCCGATCTACCCTGGTCCGCTTTGAAGATACGGTGAAAGAAGAGCTGCTGCTTGAGAAAATCCGCGAAATGAACCTGGATGAAGATCTGGATGGATTCATTGTACAGCTGCCCCTTCCCGATCATATCCGGGAACAACAGGTCATCGAATGCATCGATCCGAAGAAAGATGTGGACGGATTCCATCCGGTGAATGTGGGCAGAACAGTCATTGGACTCCCCGCATTCGTATCGGCCACGCCCTACGGGATCATAGAATTGTTGAAGCGCTACCGGATTGAGACCTCCGGGAAGCATTGTGTGGTGGTGGGCAGGAGCAACATCGTGGGAAGGCCCATGAGCATATTGATGTCACAGAAGGCCATGAACGCCACGGTGACTGTGGCCCATAGCCGGACCAGGAATCTGGAGGAGCTGTGTGCCTCTGCCGATATCCTCATTGCTGCCCTGGGGGTACCCGGCTTTGTGAAAGCGCACATGGTCAAGGAGGGTGCCGTGGTCATTGATGTGGGCACCACCCGGGTTCCTTCCACCGAAACCAAATCAGGCTTCAGGCTCAAAGGAGATGTGGTATTCGACGAGGTGGCACCCAAATGCTCCTTCATCACGCCTGTGCCGGGTGGAGTGGGTCCCATGACCCGTGTCAGCCTGCTCAGCAACACCCTGCTGGCGGCCAAAAATAATATCGGCAGCTGAATTTCGTTGTAATACCCGGAACCATAAAGCACCTTCATGAAACGTAGTACGTTCCTGCTAACGCTTGTCCTGATTGCCTGTAATCTATCTGCCCAGGAACCTGATATGGAAAACCAGGTGATGGCGGATACACTCTCCATCCGGCCGGAGTTCACCCTTCCCTCGGCCTTTGAATATGTTGATCATCTTGTAAGGAATCCTTCTGCCTGGAGGCAGGAAGATGGCCCAGTGAAAGATGCGCTGGAAAGGCTCCTGGACCATAGTATCGAACCTTTCGATTCCGCCCGGGTCCGGCTTCTGCAACAGGATTTCCGCACCATTGGGGTACATATTGGAAAACCCGTGGAAACGGGACGAACGGCACTAAAATGGCTGGATGATACCACCTTCCTGGTGGATCCGCAGGGATGGAGCCCAAGGTTGTATACAAGGGAAGAAACCATCCTGGAATACCCGGCGGACACCTCCCGGCTCAATATCCAGGATTCGCTGTTGGAAACCAGGGGCTTGCGCGACACCACCCTTATGATCCCCGACACTGTGATCATCACGGTACTCGACACCCTTGCTTTGCATTCCCTGGGAATCAGCCTGCATTCTCTGTCGGAAGGCCGCATTTCCCCTCCCCTGGCACCTGGGGCCGATGGCGGCATTCCCAAACTAAACGCCAGGGGTGATTCGGTGCTTTATTACCGACCGGGAATCTCCTGGGAAGCCGATAAGGAATCACCCTTTTTTGTGGTGGAGGGAAAACACCAGCTTGATTCCCTGCAGTACGCAGTTAACAAATTGCTGGAGTTTGCCGAAGAAAGGGATTCCACCCAACTGTGGATCAGCGATATGGGTGGTCACCTCACCCCCTTCTGGCTGACCACAGGGAGGGATGAGGAATACAGGTTCTGGGTGAAAAACTATAACAATGATTCCATCACTGTCTGGATGGGGAATCCGGGCAAAAATACCCTGAGCCTGACGCTGGAGGATGATGTGAATTTCAACCGCCTGGTAAAGGAAGAGTTTGAACATCTTCCCCAATTTGTCAACGATCCCTCACGCAGCTTGTTGGAGATGGAAATGCTTGAACCCATTCCCAAATACTGGGATTTCGACTTTCTCACCGCCTTCGTCCTGAATCAGACCTACCTTTCCAACTGGACCAAAGGAGGCGAAAGTTCCCTGTCCACCATGATGGAACTTCAGGGCGATGCCACCTACAACAACAAAGATGCCAAAACCCAGTGGATCAACTCCTTCAGGCTGAAATACGGGACCATTACCACCCAGGACAAGGGCACCCGGAAAAACAACGATGCCCTGGAGATCAATTCCAAGTTCAACAGGAATGCCTGGGGGAAAATCGGGATGAGTGCCTCCATGTATATGAAACATCAGCTGGCCAAAGGGTATAATTATCCCAACGATTCAGTTCCCATCTCCAAGTTCCTGAATCCGGGGACCATGACCCTGGGTCTGGGTTTTGAATACAAGCCGGCCAAGGAGATTGCTTTCAACGTGGCCCCCCTGTCTTACAAGACCACCTTTGTGCTGGATACGGCCAATATTGATCAGACCCTTCACGGGATTGACCGTAATTCAAGGACCAAGCAAGAAATGGGAACCCAGGTGGTGGTGAACAGCAAGCTTACTCCCTTTGAGGACATGGAAGTGACCAACAGTCTCAGGCTTTTCTCCAACTACCTGAACAAACCGCATAATGTGGAT
>CBDTYO010000253.1:0-6203 GCA_965364615.1 uncultured Bacteroidia bacterium | reverse complement strand
CTGTTCAATTTTGATCCTGTCCAGTAGTACTATGGCATTGTTGATCACGATACCAGCCAGGGAGATCAGGCCCATGAAAGCCATAAAACCAAAATAGGATTTGACAAGCAGAAGACCTGCAACCACGCCAATCAATCCCAGGGGGATGGTGAGTAAAACAATGGCAGATTTCCTGATGCTGTTGAACTGCCCGATCAGCAGCAGGAGTATAATAAACATTGAGATGGGCAACTTGTCGGTGACCGCTGCCATGGCTTCGGCGCTTTCTTCAGCTTCACCACCTGCAATAAACTGATATCCGGGCGGCCAGGACCTGGCTTCGCTTTCCAACTCCGGGAGGAGTTGTTGCATGATTTCATATGCTGTATACCCATCTTCAACTTCAGAGCTAACTGTGATCGTCCTGTAAAGGTCTCTTCTCAGTATCTTTGATGCCTCCCAGATAATTCTTGCATCCGCAACCTGTTTCAAAGGAACATTCTCACCGGAATATTGGGCGTAGATGTTCAGGCTCTCCAACTTATCAATATCATGGGCTTCTGTCTGTTGGTTGCGCATGATTATCGGGATTACCTTATCCCCTTCCCTGAATTGACCTGTATATGACCCTGCCAGGACAGTCTGCAATGAAATGGCAATATCCTGACTGCTGATACCTGCAAGTTTTGCTTTAGCCTGGTCGATATCAATGATCAGTTTCTTACTCCTCATACCCCAGTTATCACCCACATTCTTTGTCCCTTGTATCAGGTTCAGTTTCTGTTTTACTTCTCCTGCCAATTCATACAATACTTCCGGATCTTTTCCTGAGATCCTCAATGCCACAGGGGTTGCAGACCCTCCTGCATTACCTAGTCTTGCTACAGTGGCCACCATTTCAGGATAGTGATTAAAACAGAATGAATAGATTTGATCAATCACATATTGATTTACCTTACCGGAAGATGTATTCATCAGAATATGTGCTGAATTGGGGCTTGCTTCAGGAGGCATATAACCCAGGTCATATTTGGGGGCGCCTTCCCCAATATAGGATGACCATGTTAATATACCTTCACTGTGTTCTACACCAACCAGCAGATTGTCTTTTATGAACTCCTCGATCTCTTTGATGACCTGTTCGGTTCGTTTAATATCTGTTCCGAGGGGTAATTCAATATTGGCTGAAATGATTGCTCTTTCACTCTCCGGCATAAAAATAAACGGGAGTTTTGAAAACCCGCTCATGGCTAGTACAAATACAACAATGATGGAAATCATCAGGATATATGGCCTTCTCAGACTAAGGTTAAGAAGCTTTCCATAATACACATTGAAGCGGTCAAAATAGCTTTTCTTTCCGGATTTTGATGCCTTGGTTTTTTTGACCCTTACGAAGAATATGCAAAGCATGGGAATCAATGTCATAGCCAGCAACCAGGAGGATAATAATGCCACAGTAACCACCACAAATAGCTGGCCCATGATTTCGCCCATGACTGACTCAGCCAGGAAAAATGCCAAAAACGCTGCTGAGGTAGTCAGGGATGCGCTGAGTAAGGGAACACTCAATTCTCGGGTTGAACTCATGGCTGCATCGAAAGGTTTCTCTCCATCCTGCAGTTTTACCATGAAGGATTCTGATATCACAATGGCATTGTCCACCAGCATTCCCAGAGCAATTATCAATGAAGCAAGTGACACCTGGTTCAATCCAATATTGAGATTCGAAATAATCAAAAGTGTCATGACCATTACTGACGGGATCAGACTGGCGACCACCATCCCAGTCCTTAAACCCAGGAATAACAGCATAACCAGGAGTACCACCACGACACTTTGAACCAGGTTACCGATAAAATCCATGACTGAGTCCTGTACCACCTGGTCCTGTGAAGCGGAGCGGATTATCTCAATGCCAATGGGATATATCTGTTGGTAATAGGCAATCATGCGATCGATCTCTGCTCCCAGGTTAACGATGTTTCCCCCCTTTTTCAGCGATACAGCTAAAGCCATTCCGGGCTCCCCGTTAATTCTGACCAGTGCCCTCTGGGGATCCACATATCCCCGCCGGATGGTGGTGATATCACCTAGGTATACCATCTGGCCTCCCTCAACCGAAACAATCACATTTTTCAGGTCATCCAGGTCCGTAAAGCTACCTGTTGGTTCCAGTATGATCCTTTCGTTTCCAATTTTGATATCCCCACCTGGAAATATAATATTCGTACTTGACAGAATGCCCATCAACTGCTGCTGGGTTAAACCCAGGTTGGCAATGGTGGCATTGTCATACTCGATAAAGATCCTTTCTTCCTGTGCCCCGGCAATCTCCACCTTGGCAGCATCGGGAATCTTGATTAAACCATCTCTGATCTCATCAGCGACAACCTTGAGTTCCGCATATGAAAAACCTTCACCTGTCAGGCCGATGATAATCCCAAAAATCTCCCCCAAATCATCATTGATATCCGGCACGACACCCTCCGGAAGCTGATACTGTATACCCTCAACCTTTCTTCTCAAATTATCAAATATAGGTCTGAGCTCAGTAACACTCTCTTTCAATGCAACCACCACGATTGACACCCCCGTTCTTGATTCACTCTCTATGTAATTAACCTCAGGGATCTCCTGTACCACCTTTTCAATTTTGTCCGTAACCAGCATTTCCACCCTTTCAGGACTGGCACCGGGAAAGATGGAGACTATGGTAGCGAAACGTATTTTGAAAGGCGGCATATCATCTCTGGGCATTTGCGAGAACCGAAGGATTCCCATAAAAAGCACAATGAATAACAGGGATAAAGTGATCCTGTTTTTATTGATGGCAATGCTGGTTAATTTCATGATCTAGTTTTTTATATCGCTCGAATGTCATCCCTTTGAAAGATCGGATCATTCAACAATCCTTACATGGAGGCTGTCGTTGAGTCTACTGATCCCGGCTGTTACAACCAATTCACCATCTTCAAGTCCTTTTATGACCTCAAAACCATCTCCTGTAAGTTCTCCCACAATGACGGCCCTTTTGTGGACCATGGCCGTATCCCCCCGGATTCTTCTGACTACATAGACGAAATTTTCCTCATCCTCTTCGCCAACTGCTACAGTAGGTACCAGGATTTTTTCCTGTTCGCCCTCCGATATGAGATGGATGGTGACATTTGCTGTCATTCCAGGCCTTATGTCCTCAGTCGGATTATTAAGCTTGATGGTTACCGGGTATGTGGTTGAGGATGACCCAACGATATATGATACCTCTGAAATGGTGCCCTTGAACGTTAATTCCGGCATGGAAGAGAACAGAACTTCTACCATATCGCCTTCTTTTACCATAGTAATAAACGATTCAGGAATACCAACTGTCACCTCAATATCAGAACCTGAGGAGAGGGTAATAATGGTAAATCCTGCCATCACGTTTTCATTGATTTCAGCATTTATACTGGCAACCCGCCCCGCAATCGGGGCCCTCAGACGTGTATAATTTACCATTTGCTCAGCAAGTTGTACCTGCTTGCGGGCAGAACTCAATCCAGCCTTTGCGGATTCGTAGGCAGCTTTCGTTTGTTCGTAGTCATTTACTGAAACACTTCCTGTTTCGTATAATTTAGATATCCTGTCATAAGCGGACCTTCCATTTTGCATCTGTACTTCGGCCTGGGTATAAGCAGCTTTAGTCTGATCCAGCTGCAAACGATAATCGGTGGCATCCAGAACAGCAATTGTCTGGCCTGCACGGATCTGATCCCCCACTTTCACATTTAACTGACTGATTGTTCCTCCCACCTTAAAACTTAGATTGGTTTCAATTCCGGCCTTTGATACTCCTGAAAAAGTTCGGGTTTGATCACCTCCATACATTATTACCTTTTCGTACCGGACAGGTCTTAAAATTTCGGTGGCGGCCTCCTCTTTCCCTTTACAGGTGAGCAAGAGTATGGACAAAAGCATGATTAGGATGACGGAAAATGGACTTCTGGTTTTCATGATACAGGATATTGCTGGTTTATTTTATTGTTTCTTCAGGGGCATGGATCGTCATGTATTGTAGCAATCTGCTCATCAGATCGGTCTTCTCTTCCCCGGTGAGCAGAAAAATGAAGATCCCGCTTGCCCGTGATAATTGAAGAAAATCAAGCAGATATTCATAAACCGAATTTGCTTCAGAGAGCTTGCTCTGCGAAGCCGCCTTCTGAACATCGATCAGGTCTACAATGCTAATCAACCCCTTCCCGTAAGCATCCTGACTTAATTCAAGGCTTTTATTGGCTGCATCTGCTGCCCGGCTTGCCATTTCCATGGCCGGAGAGGAGGCTCCGATAAACTCGAAACTTGTGACACATCTTTGAGAAATTTTGTTCACCAGGTCGTTCCTCCTCTCCTTCAGGATAGAAAGCTCTATCATAGATTGCCGCACCTCGGCATTTTTATACCCCCCCTGAAATATAGGGAGTGAAGCGGAGATGCCAATATTCCACTGGAAATCTTTCAACTCGCTCCCTATCATTATGGGATCCATTCCCGGAATTTCAATGGGTTCCATGGGTTCAGTGCCAACGCCACGCCTGGAAAAATAATAATCACTCTGGCTTCGAATGGCTACCGTCGGGGTATACCTGCTCCTACGGTTTGACGCCAACATCCTCTCCTGAGCTTCAAT
Source organism: uncultured Bacteroidia bacterium (assembly GCA_965364615.1). Lineage (GTDB taxonomy): Bacteria > Bacteroidota > Bacteroidia > Bacteroidales. Next base: position 1,555 of record CBDTYO010000253.1, on the reverse strand, counting down.
ATACATGTCGAGCTGCTTCAATTCCGGGGACCTTGCCAGGGCTTCATCCACCATAAAACTTATAAAATATTTCCATGTCCTTGCGTTGGAGATAAGACCAATTATGTTCTGGTCAGTGATAAATGGATCGTCCTTCCTCAGAATATCAACAATGAAAGCCTCATCTAATGGGCGGTTCAGGATCTCATTCAGGGCAATTTCAGCGGCCCTTTTCTGTGCTCTGGCATTCATCACTTCCATGCTGGCACGCTCGATCTCGCTTTCCCAGCGGTAAACATCCGATACGCCGGAATAACCTACTTCCTGTCTCAATCTGGCAATATCAAGGTGCTTTCTGGTCAGGTTGAGATTTTCTTTCAGGATCTTTTCATAGGTTTGAGCCTGAAGAATATTGATATAGGCTTCACTACCCTGTAATATAAGGTCCAATTCTTGTTGGTTGAACCCGGATTCTCTTCTTCTTTGTAATATTTTCTGAATCTTTATGTTGGCAAAAGCGGGTTCTGAGAAAATGACTTGTGAAAACTGTCCCGAACCTAATGTGGATTTTTGCGGATTCATTCCAAATGATCCTTCAGCCCTGGCTTTATCAATGATCAAATTGGTGGCAGATAGATCAACCTGAGGTAGCACATTGGATCGGGCTTTGCTGACCTCATTGGAGCCGGCAAGTACCTCCTGACCCGCCATTTTGAGGTTAAGGTTATTTTCCAGCAACTCGGCAATCAAACCTGGGAAGCTTAAGATGCGGGCATTTTCAAGATCTTCTTCAAACAGGATTTCAGCCTGTGAGAGTGTTGTGAAGGATGGAAAAAAATCGATGTAGCGGGCTGTTCTCATATTAAAAACAAGCTCATCTTTGTATTGAACATTCACAGGAAAATTTGCTGGGTCCTCACCGCTCAGGATTTTTTCAATATCCAGTGCTATACGTCGGCTTAAATTATCAAGCAAAGCTCCGGGGGCTGCACCTGCAAGGAATCCCATTTCAACAAATGGTCTTCCGATCATAGAGAAGGTGGGTAATTTCTTATCATTTAGCTTTTTGATAATATCCTGGTATTCATCCGGTGAATAATCGTACAAAAATCCCACGTATAAGGCATCCAGTTCAGCTGGCAGGGTATCAAGTGCCTGACTGTAATCCTTACCGACGGGTATAATCTGGGCCTTTGCATCATATCCGCTCAAAAAACTGAAGAAAAAATCATCGAAGCCGGGAATTGAGTTTGGAAAATCCTCATAAATCAGTAATCCCAGATTCTTAAAAGGATATATGTTGTGGAACAATTCCAGGTCACGTTCGATGGACATGGGTATCATCAGATACCCGAAATTTTCTATACCCGAGGTATTGGAAGAAGTAATGGGAATATTCTGGTGCCCGGGATGGAAGACACCCGTAGCAAGGACTGGAATGGGATAGGGCCCGCTATTGGCAAGAATTTGGGAAACCATTGAACCAATTCCAATAATGATGTCCAACTCTCCATCTGTCAGAAACTCCTTTACATGCTGCTTCAATTGATTGTAGCTATAACCACCATCAACATTC
>CBDTYO010000252.1:0-6205 GCA_965364615.1 uncultured Bacteroidia bacterium | reverse complement strand
TTCATAGTTGAGGGAGATCTCTTCCCGCACCCGCTTTGTGAATTCTTCTTCTGTCTTCACTTCGCCCTCTCCATAAACCTTGTCATAGAATTCCTGACCAGGCTCAGCCTTTTCAAACAGATTCACCTCATCAATCTGGCATTTAAAAGTCCCTTCGAGCATGGCCACTTCGGTTTTATCGATCCTCAGCAATGAAGCCAGTTCGGTATCGTTGGGAAAGGCTTTCTTCACATCGAATACCACTTCGTCACCACCCGATACACCGCTGAACAAGATTTTCTGATCGCCGTCCTTCATCATTTCCAGGGACATGCTTACATTATCCACATGCATCCCGTTTTCCGGTTCTTTACCCTCCTTGTCCACTTTGACCAGTTTGCCTTTGATCAGTTCTTTGTCCGTTGCTTTATCAACGGCTTTGAACTCCCCATAGCGCTGCAGCAGCTGCTCCTTGTATTCCTCCAGCTGTTTCTTATCCACCTTGATCTTATAGAAGGGGACTTTGTCCTTGCCAGTGATCTCCAGATTCAGTTCAGGGGCCAGTCCCAGATCAAACAAAAATTCAAATTCCGTATCTTTTTCAAAATCCACTTTTTGATCCTGTTCCTTGTGGGCAAGAGGTTCTCCAAGGATCCTAACATTTTCTTCTTTCAGGTAATTGAAAATGGATTCCGAAACCAGTTTATTGACTTCATCCACCAAAACCGGGGTGTAATACATTTTCTTGATAAGACCCATGGGCACCATGCCTGGTCTGAAACCGTCTACACGGGCCTGCTTGCGATAATCTTTCAACACTTTGTCCACCCGCTCCGCATAATCGTCCTGCTCCACCTTGAGCTTTAGAATGGCATTCAACTTATCGGTATTCTCCTGTGTAATATTCATGCTGTATGTTTATGATATCAAAATTAGCAAAAAACCGCCATACGATCGTTATTAACATCCGATGGCATAGCGGTTTATGAGTTTAATTCGTGCGGATGAAGGGACTCGAACCCCCACTCCCGAAAGAACTAGATCCTAAGTCTAGCGCGTCTACCAATTCCGCCACATCCGCAAAATTTCCGCAAATTTAACCCAAATTTCCGTAATACAAAGCTGCGGGGGACTTATCGCAGTTCGAAGTTCTGGCCCAGATACACTTTTCGAACCTGCTCATCCTGAGCCAGGTCTTCCGCAGATCCTGCTTTCAGGATGCTCCCCTCAAACATCAGGTAGGAGCGTTCAGTGATGGCCAGGGTTTCATGCACATTGTGGTCTGTAATCAGAATTCCTATGTTTTTCTCCTTCAGACGCGAAACAATCTCCTGGATATCTTCCACGGCAATGGGGTCCACCCCTGCGAAAGGTTCATCCAGGAGAATGAAATGCGGACTCAGGGCCAGGGCCCTGGCAATCTCGGTACGCCGGCGTTCACCGCCGGAAAGCTGAATACCCAGGCTTTTTCTGATCTTTACCAGTCCGAATTCCTCCAACAGCGATTCCACCCTGTCGCGTTGTTCTCCTCTCGAAAAATCAGACATTTCAAGCACCGCCTTGATGTTGTCTTCCACAGTGAGCTTGCGGAATACAGAGGCCTCCTGGGCCAGGTATCCGATGCCCATTCTGGCTCTCTTATATACCGGTTCTTTGGTGATATCCGCTTCATCCAGCATGATGGTCCCCTCATTGGGATTAATCAGGCCCACGATCATATAGAAGGTGGTTGTTTTACCGGCACCATTGGGCCCAAGCAGTCCCACAATTTCGCCCTGTTCCACACTGACCGATACCTCATCCACCACCCTGCGGTTCTTATATTTCTTTACCAGTTGATGGGTATGCAGTTTCATGATTCCCAAAGTTATACAAAAAAAATCTAGTCAGTTAGATCCGTTGGTGAAGTCTCTTCGGATCCACCCTTACGCTTCCAGGGTGGTTTGGTCTTGCCAGCCTCATCTTCACCCAGGTCTTCAGACTTCTTCTTGGTCGTCCCAGTCTCTTTCGGCTTCTTTGTATCCGCGGACTTCGCGGTATCCGTTGACTTCTTCGTTTCCGTGGACTTTTTCGCCTCCGTGGACTTTTTCGTTTCCGCGGACTTCTTCGTTTCCGTGGACTTTTTCGCCTCCGTGGACTTCTTCGTTTCCGTGGACTTTTTCGCCTCCGTGGACTTCTTCCTGGTCGTCCTGGTCTCCTTCGGATTCTTATTCTCTTTTTCCATCCCGGATTCAGGTGCCTCGCCGGGTTTGGCAGATCCGTCAGCTTCAACTGGATCTGGTGTTTCCTCAGGGTCTGCAGTTTCCTTGGCTGCTGAAGCTCCGTCAGGATCTGGTGTATCTTTGGGACCAGTTCCCTCCGGATCCGGCCTGTCTTCGGGGTCTTGCCCTTTCCCGGTCTTCTTCTTTTTCTTTGGGGGCTGATCGCCGCTCATTTCAGCATCCCTTTCACGGACAATGCGCTTGCTGATGACGATCCCAATTTCATACAGGACCATCAGGGGAAGGGCTACCAGAACCTGGCTGAATACATCAGGGGGCGTAATGATGGCCGAAAGGGTGACGATCAGGACCAGTGAATGCCTCCTGTATCTTTTCAGAAAGTCGGGTGTGACCAATCCCACCTTGCTCAGGAAATAGACCAGGATAGGAAGCTGAAACACAACCCCTGCAGCCAGCACCACCGATGTGATGGTGGACACATAGGACCTCAGGGTGGGAGCACTGATCACGCTTTCACTCACCTTGTAGTTGCCCAGGAAATTGACCGAAAGGGGCGCAATAATATAGTATCCGAACATTACTCCCAGGATGAAAAGAAGCGAAGTATAAAATACGGCTCCGGAAGCAGTTCTTTTTTCGTTCTCATAGAGTGCAGGAACAATGAAGCGCCAGAATTCCCAGAAAATATATGGAAAGGCCACCACAATGCCAGCCACCAGCGAAACCATGATGTGCATGGAAAACTGTTCGGCCATTTTTACAGTCTGCAGACTGAAAGGATCCTGGTTGATGCAGATCCTTTCAAGATTCAGGATCTCCCCCAGCTGACACAACCAACGGTTGGTGGGAAAAGGGGGCTCCTTGGGAGCCAGGATGATTTTATCAAATACGATATCCTTGAAAACAAAAGCCACCAGGGCGAGAATGACAATGGCTGCAATGGAGCGTAGGAGGTGCCATCGCATTACCTCAAGGTGCTCAAGGAAAGACATTTCCTTTTCGGGATTCTTACTCATTTTCAGTCTTGATAAAAACTGTGCAAAGTAACAAAAAAACTAAGTCCCTTGAAACAGAATTCAATTTATACTATCTTTAATTGGGTCAGATTTAAAGGGGATAATGGAGAACATTGGAGAGATACTTCACGAAAACCTGAAGAAGTATTTTGGATTTGACAGTTTTAAGGGTAATCAGGAGAAGATCATTAGCAACGTTCTTGCTGGGAATGATACATTTGTATTAATGCCCACCGGCGGTGGTAAATCCCTTTGCTACCAGCTTCCGGCACTCATCAAGGAAGGCACGGCCATTGTGATTTCGCCCCTCATTGCCCTGATGAAAAACCAGGTGGACGCCATGCGGAGCTTTAGCCTGGACGAGGGTGTGGCTCACTTTCTCAACTCCTCGCTCACCAAAAATGCCATCGCCAAGGTAAAACAAGATGTGCTCAGCAAACGCACCCGTTTGCTTTACGTTGCACCCGAAAGCCTCACCAAGGAGGAGAATATCGGGTTTTTAAAGCAGGTGAACATCTCCTTCTATGCCATTGACGAGGCACATTGTATTTCGGAATGGGGACATGACTTCAGGCCTGAGTATCGCCGGATCCGGCCCATCATCAACCAGATTGGAACCGCTCCCCTGATTGCACTGACCGCTACAGCCACGCCCAAGGTGCAACATGACATTCAGAAGAACCTGGACATGCTGGATGCCAAGGTATATAAGTCCTCCTTCCGCCGCCATAACCTGTATTACGAGATCAGGCCCAAGATCCATGCCACCAAGGAAATCATCAAATTCATCCTGTCCAACCCGGGCAAATCCGGAATTATCTACTGCCTGTCCCGTAAAAAGGTGGAGCAGCTGGCAGAAACGCTGAAGGTAAACGGAATTCAGGCGCTCCCCTACCATGCCGGCATGGATGCCATTACCCGGTCTTCCAACCAGGACCAGTTCCTGATGGAGGAAGTGGATGTGATTGTCGCCACCATCGCCTTCGGCATGGGAATTGATAAACCGGATGTACGTTTCGTGATCCACTATGACATCCCCAAAAGCCTTGAAGGCTATTACCAGGAGACAGGCAGGGCAGGCCGGGACGGTGGGGAAGGAAAATGCATCGCCTTCTACAGCTACAAGGACATACAGAAACTGGAGAAATTCATGCAGGGAAAACCGGTGGCTGAGCAGGAAATAGGCAAGCAGTTGTTACTGGAAACTGTGGCCTATGCCGAATCGGCTGTTTGCCGTCCCAAACTGCTGCTCAACTACTTCGGGGAAGTCATGAAAGAGGCTTGTGACAATTGTGACAATTGTTTGCACCCGAAACAGAAATTTGAAGGGAAATCGGAGATACTTTTAAGTTTAAAAGCTATTTTAGGGGTCCAGGAGAAGTTTAAATCCGAGCACATTGCAAACGTTCTTTCAGGGATTGCCAATAGTGCAGTAAAGACTTACAATCACCACCATTCCGAATACTTTGGTGCCGGCAAGGACAAGGGTGTCAAATTCTGGAATGCAGTGCTCAGGCAGGCCCTGGTAGCCGGATTTATTACAAAAGATATTGAGAATTATGGTTTATTGAAACTGACCGAAGCCGGTCATGCATTTATTAAGAAGCCTTATTCAATGATGTTGACACAAGATCATGATTTTGACAGCACACCTGAAGAGGGAATAGCCACCGGAGGAGGGGGAACCGGTGCGGTGGACGAGGAGCTTCTGCATGTCTTAAAAGATCTTCGGAAGAAAATCTCCAAACAGCTCAACCTGCCTCCTTTTGTGATCTTTCAGGATCCTTCCCTGGAGGACATGGCCATCCAGTACCCGATCAAGGAGGAAGAACTGCAAAATATTGTGGGCGTGGGTGCAGGGAAAGCGAAAAAGTACGGAGGAGAGTTTGTCAATGTGATCAAAGAGTATGTGGAGGATAAAGACATCCTCAGGCCTCAGGACATGGTGGTCAAATCGGTGGTCAATAAATCCGGGGTCAAGGTGTACATCATACAGAACATAGACAGGAAACTGCCCCTGGACGATATTGCCCATGCCAAGAGTCTTGAAATGACAGACCTGATTGATGAAATAGAAGCCATTGTAGGTTCAGGAACCAAATTGAACATCGATTACTACCTGAACGAGATCATGGACGAAGAAAAACTGGACGAAATTTATGAGTATTTCAGGGAAGCAGAAACCGAATCCATTGATGAGGCTCTGGCCGAACTGGGCGAAGAGTACTTCAGCGAGGAGGAGATCCGCCTTGTGCGCATAAAATTCTTCTCTGAGCTTGCCAATTAATATGAAGGAAATCTTATCCATTCAGGGACTCTCCAAATCCTATAAAAGCGTAAGGGCCGTCCGCAACCTGAATCTTCAGATCCTGGAAGGGCAGGCATACGGGATCCTGGGCCCCAATGGCAGCGGGAAAACCACCACGCTTTCCATCGTCACCGGAATCATCCGGCAGGATGGTGGCAGTTTCAACTGGTTCGGAGAAGCTCCCCGTGCAGGTCAACGGAGATCCATCGGTTCCCTGATCGAAACCCCCCACTTTTATCCTTACCTGAACCTGGAAAAAAACCTCAGGATCATTTGTGATATCAAGGGAATGGGCTATCAGGACATTCACCGGGTGTTGAAAACAGCCAAACTATACGAAAGGAGAAAATCCAGGTTTTCTACCCTTTCACTGGGCATGAAGCAACGCCTGGGCATTGCTGCGGCACTCCTGGGCGATCCCCGTGTACTGGTCCTCGACGAACCCACCAACGGTCTTGATCCGGAGGGGATTGCCGAGGTCAGGGAGTTGGTCCTGGAGCAGGTGAAGCAGGGCAAAACCCTCATCCTCGCCTCCCACATCCTCAGTGAGGTGGAGAAGATTTGCAATCACGTGGCCATCCTGAAGAAAGGAGAGTTGTTGGCCAATGGTCCTGTAAAAGAACTCCTGGCCGAGGAAGAAATCATTGAGCTTTCATGCAACGACAATGAAGTCCTGCGAG
>CBDTYO010000251.1:0-6209 GCA_965364615.1 uncultured Bacteroidia bacterium | reverse complement strand
CTCGTGATCCTCAATCCCTGCAAAATGTTTTAGAACTTGTGGGGAGAGAAGGATTACTCGCACCTCCGGTGCTCGTGATCCTCAATCCCTGCAAAATGTTTTAGAACTTGTGGGGAGAGAAGGATTACTCGCACCTCCGGTGCTCGTGATCCTCAATCCCTGCAAAATGTTTTAGAACTTGTGGGGAGAGAAGGATTCGAACCTCCGAAGTCGTACGACAGCAGATTTACAGTCTGCCCCAGTTGGCCACTTTGGTATCTCCCCTGTATTTCAGTAAATTAAAGTACGTTTGCCATGCTCCGAGCCGATGGAGGGATTCGAACCCCCGACCTGCTGATTACAAATCAGCTGCTCTGACCAACTGAGCTACATCGGCATTCGATTTTTACGTGTCAAAGCAGACCCTCCAAAATCGGTTCGCAAATGTATGAAGTTTTTTTTTTGTTCCCAAATAAATAGGTTTCTTTTTTGGAGGGCATAAAAAAAGCTGCCGGAGCAGCTTTTTCAAGAGTTTTAAAGGTGTTATTTTTTCCTGATTTTCGCTTTTCGTTTTACCAGTTGCTTCTTCAAAGCGTCAATGGAAAGGTCCGTAGCTTCCTCAAATGTTTTGCATTGCTTCTTGGCAAAAACCGTGGATCCTTTCACATCGAGTTTGATTTCCACCAGCTTGTTTTCCCGGTCTGTATCTTTGTCCAGCCTGAGGAAAACCTCTGCACCCATAATGTCGTCATAAACTGTGGGCAATTTTTTGACCTTGGTGTCAATAAAATTGATCAGTTTCTGATCGGCGTCAAATCGAATTGAATGCATCTTAATATTCATAGGCACCTCCATCTTTTTAGGCCCTGGGGTGGGCCTGGTTATAAATAGACTTTAACTTCTTGTAAGTATTGTGGGTATACACCTGGGTAGCCGAGAGATTGGCATGACCCAACAGTTCCTTGATGGCATTCAGGTCCGCACCCCTGTTCAGCATATGCGTGGCAAAGGTGTGGCGAAGTACATGTGGACTCTTCTTATCCAGGGTGGTAACCAGGGCCAGGTAATTCTCCACAATACGGTAAATGAGTTTGTCGTAAGCCGGTTTTCCTGCCTTTGTAAGAATCAGGCAATCCTCGCTTTCGGTTCCAGGCAATTCCTCGCGTTTCTCCAGGTATTTGTCCACTGCCTCCATCAATGCTCGATTTACGGGAATGATTCTTTCCTTGTCCCTTTTGCCTTTCACCTTCAGGCTAAGGTCCTCCTTACTTATAGAACCAATTTTCAGCCCGATTAGTTCACTCCTCCGCATTCCTGTTTGATAAAGCAGATCAAGCACCAGGCGATTCCTGATCCCGGTAAAATCATCGCCAAAATCGCTTTCCTGCAATAACTGGTTCATTTTTGATTCTTCCACAAAGGCAGGAACCCGAAGATTTAGTTTGGGTTTCAGGACCTTATCCACGGGATTGGATGAAAGATGACCCTCTTTGATGAGGTACTTGCAATAGCTGCTCAGGGAAGTGAGCTTTCGATGAACTGTGCGGGAGCTGTATCCCGATTCCATGAGTTTCACCACCCAGGAACGGATGGTCTTGAAATGCAAATCCATGTCCTCAAGGTCAGAATCCTGACAGAAAACATGGAATTGGTTTAAATCGTTATGGTAAGCTTTGATGGTATGCGCGGCATACCGGCGCTCAGCCTGCAGGTATTTTAAAAAATCATTAATCCTGGTCATGGGCAGCATTTAAAGCCAACCAAAACCCCCGTAAACTAATCTTCTTCCTGCTGCAGTTGTTGAATATAAATGGCCTTAAGCTTCTGCTGGCGCTTGGTCACAGAAGGCTTGGTGAAAGCCTGGCGATTCCTGAGTTCCTTTACCACCCCAGTCTTCTCAAACTTTCGCTTGAATTTCTTTAAGGCCCTTTCAATATTCTCACCCTCTTTAATGGGAATTACGATCATTTCAATCTGTTTTTAATTTCGAGCCGCAAATTTAGACATTCATATTCTAATATTCAACTAAACCCGATAAATTTTTCACGGATTGAAAATGACAACAGCTTTTGGTATATAATTGATTCAGGAGTTTTGACAAATTAATTATTCTCTGTCCATAAATATATACAAAAAAGCTCTTCGAGGCAATACCTTAACTTTCATTAACATCATGGATTCTCGGAATGCACAAAGCACATCACCCTGGCCTGTATCGCTGCCCGATCTGCTTTGACAGCTCAGCAGCTTCAGATTTACTGCAGACCATAAAGGATTTGGCCTGCAATGGAAAACTACCTGTATTCAAAATATCCATGGATCCTGTAGATGGTGGAATCAGGCAAAACATGGTTCTCCCTAAGTTCTCGCGCCGTGCTTATTTTGCTTTTGAATTCCCGATACTCCAACAGGGCCTTCACTTCCTCATAGCTAAGGTAGGGATGCCGCAGCAGCTCCCTGAAAGTGGCACTATCCACCGGGATCTTCCGTATGGCTGAGCTGTCTATCCATATCCGGTCCCTGATTTTAAGGATGGTTTCAGAAGGCAAGCCATAGACCTCAGCCAGCTGATCTACAGAAAGATATCCACCCAGCAGGTTCCTGTACCTAACGATTCGACCGGCCAATACAGGTCCGATTCCCGGAAGGGGAAGCAGTTGAGCAGAATCGGCCCGGTTGATATCAAGCGGTGGAAACTGACTGATCCTGGTCTGGTGGGAGTCACCGAAGGTGCCACGACCGTACCGCCTGGTTCTTATCCGATCCAGTGAATCCTGCCGGACTTGTTCCACAGAATCGGCCCGGGCAATAGCCCTCATGATGGCCCGTGCCTCCCGCTCAAACTCTTCCACTCCGGCAGGCCCGGGAACAGGCAGGAACTGAGCCCCCATCCTCACCAGCAACGAAAGGAGAAGCAGGAGCGTCACTGCCACCAGGGCGCGCTGCTCTCCTCTGGGAAGCAAGAACCACTCCCTGAGCAATTTTTTGATCATACAGTGGTATATGTGGCAAAATGCCTCATATCGCACTGCGGGGAAGGTAAAAATTGTGAGCCGGTCAGGAGGCCCAACGGTGCACTGATTATCCCAGAGAAGGGAAGATGGAAATCAGTTTGCTGTATACTCCCAGTCCAAAAAGCAATGCAATGGCCAGGGGGGCCGCAAATTTCACCAGGAACATGAATAGGCGATAGTACCCGGTGGGGTATTTTCCATCGCTGGAAAGCTCATCCTTGGTGGTTCCCCTGGCCAGGAACCAACCGATAAACAGAACGATGAAGAATCCTCCAAGGGGCAGAAGCAGATCAGGCGAGCCGTTGAATATGCCAAATATTTTCGGGGACATTGTGCAAAGAATTCCTAAGAATCCCACAGAGATCATGGCCAGGATGGCCGCCCTTTTTCGGGTCATGTTCAGTTGCTCCGAAAAATAAGCCACAATGACCTCCAGCACAGAGATGGTGGAGGTAATGGCCGCAAAACAGAGCAGCAGAAAGAACATAAAGGCCCAGATAAGTCCGCCCGACATATTCTGGAAAATCACCGGCAGCGTGATATAGACCAGTTCAGGGCCTTCACCCGGATCAATGCCAAAGGCAAATACTGCCGGGAAAATGGCCAGTCCTGCCACCACAGCAATAAAGGTATCGGCAAAGGCCACGCTTACTGCCGTATTGGCCAGGTTTTCTTTTTTCTGGATATAGGATCCATAGGTGATCAGGGTTCCCATTCCGATGGAAAGGGAGAAGAAGGCCTGACCCAGTGCCTCAATGACAATCTTGAGCGGTGCCTCCTTGATGGTAGAGAAATCGGGATTGAACAAAAACACCAGTCCCTCCCGGGCCCCTTCCAGGGTGACCGACCTGACCACCAGTATCAGCAACAATACAAGAAGGATGGGCATCAGGATCTTGGCATATTTCTCAATTCCGTTCTTAACTCCTGAGATCACAATATATCCGGTGAAAAACATCATCACCGCAAACCAGATCACCGGTCTCCAGATGCCCCCCACAAAGGAATCGTAATGGTTGCTGAAGAAACTCCGGATCGCCGCTGTATCCATTTCACTGAACCCGATCTTGTCGGCCGTGAGCATCCACTTCACTGACTGTAGCAGGTACTCCAGGGTCCAGCCTGCCACCACCGTGTAAAAGGCCAGGATAATAAAGGCAGTGACAACTCCCAGCAAGCCAATGAGATGCCATTTCTTGCCGGGAGCTATTTTCTTAAAAGCGCCTACAGGGTTAAGCTGGGCAGAACGTCCGATCACAAACTCAGACATCATTACCGGGATCCCAATGGCAGCAATAAAGACCAGGTAGATGAGCAGAAATGCACCTCCTCCATTCTGACCTACCACATAAGGGAATCTCCAGATGTTGCCAAGACCAATGGCAGAACCAGCCGCCGCCGCAATAACTCCAAACTTACTTCCGAAGCTGTCTCTTACTCCTCCACCCTGCAACATGCGCTAAAAATTTAAAGGGTATCTACACAATTCAGGTCTTCGAAAGCCACCTTGAGGCGTTCGATCATCGACTTTTCCCCCTCGCGAAGCCATACCCTGGGGTCGTAGAATTTCTTGTTGGGTTTATCCGGGCCGTCGGGATTCCCGATCTGGCCCTGAAGATAGTCGTGCTTCTCAGCTTCAAACTTCCTGATGCCATCCCATGTGGCCCATTGGGTGTCGGTATCGATATTCATCTTTATGACACCATATCCAATGGCCTCCCGGATCTCTTCCTGGGCAGAACCCGATCCCCCGTGGAACACAAAATTAAGGGGCTTCTTGGGCAGTCCGAACTTATCTTCCACATACTTCTGTGAATTGTCCAGAATCTTGGGAGTGAGCTTCACATTGCCCGGTTTATATACCCCATGTACGTTTCCAAAAGAAGCAGCGATGGTGAATTTATCACTTATCTTGCTCAGCTGCTCATAGGCATAGGCCACATCCTCGGGCTGTGTGTAAAGCAGAGAGCTGTCCATGCCTGTATTGTCCACTCCGTCTTCTTCCCCACCGGTTACGCCCAGTTCAATTTCCAGGGTCATGCCAATCTTGCTCATGCGAGCCAGGTATTTGGCACAAATGGCAATGTTCTCTTCCAGGGGTTCCTCGCTCAGGTCGAGCATGTGTGAGCTGAACAGGGGTTTTCCGTACTGCTTAAAATGCCTTTCGCCTGCCTCCAGCAAACCGTCGATCCAGGGCAGCAGTTTTTTGGCCGCATGATCGGTATGAAGGATCACGGGAACCCCATAGGCTTCTGCCATGGCATGCACGTGCTTGGCTCCGCTGATGGCGCCAATAATGGCTGCTTTCTGATCCTCATTGGATAGTCCTTTCCCGGCAAAGAAAACTGCACCGCCGTTGGAAAACTGGATAATCACGGGTGAATTCACCAATTTGGCTGCCTCAATCACAGCATTCACAGAGTTTGTTCCCACCACATTGACTGCAGGAATGGCGTATTCGTTCTTCTTGGCGATTTCAAACACCTTCTGAACATCATCTCCCGTGACGACACCGGGTTTAACTACATCAAAAATCTTGTTGGACATGATTGGATTAATTAGAAAGATTGGATTAAAAATGATCGACAAATTTAGTACAATAAATGGTAATATCAACAGGATCAGAAGGGATAACCAATGGCCAGGTTGAAGGTCAGATCCCGGCCTTTTACTCCTGCATTGCCGGGAAGCCAGTTCTCCCCTTCAATGGGATAAGGATTGCGCAAGGGGATTCCCAGGTCAAACCGGAAAACGAAAAAGCTGAAGACCGCCCTGGCTCCGACACCTGTTCCCACAGCCAGCTCTTTGTAAAAACGATTGAATTCAAATCCGGCCCCCTCACGATCATCCTCTGGGGAAAGGGACCAGATATTGCCCACATCCATGAAAAGGGCCGCTTCCAGCTTCCAGAAAAGCTTGAAACGATACTCCATGTTGGCCTCCAGTTTTACATCCCCTGTCTGATTCGGATAGGTGCTTTGTTTCGGATCCTGGTATGAACCCGGCCCCAGGCTTTTAACCTGCCACGCCCGGATGCTGTTGGCCCCACCGGAAAAATATTGCTTTTCAAAGGGCATGGCGCTGGAATTTCCATAAGCCAGTCCCACTCCGGCAAATCCGCGCAGAACCAGGCTGATATCTTCATACAGGAAGGTATAGGACCTGAAATCAATGTCTGCTTTGACGTACTGGGCAAAATTTACTCCTAGGATCTGG
>CBDTYO010000250.1:0-6226 GCA_965364615.1 uncultured Bacteroidia bacterium | reverse complement strand
GGTTCGGCCCGAGAGTCCAAGCTTGAAAAAGACAATCGTGAACTCAAGGAGCTGACTACAAAAGGTGAGTTTCGGGAGCAGAAGGAGGCTCTACCGTTCAGCCCTGATTGTTATCCAACTGGTCATTTTTTGTGCATTTGTGTCCGGCACACTGATCATCCGTTCCCAATACCAATTTGCCTTGAAGAAGGATCCCGGGCACTACAACAAGGAGGTGCTGCAGGTGGATCTTCCCCGTGGATTTCAAGCGTATCATGCTTTTTTGGAAGGCATCAGATCCCTGCCCGAGGTGATCAGTGCTGCTGGATCCATGGACGGCCTTCCCATGGGCGGATGGATGACTATTATGCATCCGCATTTCCAGAACAAGGAAGAGAAAGTCAAGCTGGAAGGCTTTGCAGTGGATTACGGACTGATCGAAACCATGGGCATGATCCTGCTGGAAGGACGCAGCTTTTCTCCGGATTTCGGTAACGACCTGGATCGGTCAGTGATCCTGAACGAAACCGCTGTGAGAGAACTGGGAATGGATGAACCTGTTGGACAGTATTTGCAGGATTCCACCCAGATCATCGGGGTGGTGAAAGATTTTAACCTGCACTCCATTCACAGCGAGATCCCGCCCCTGGTCATATCCATGACGGACAAATACCTGCATCATATTCTGGTACATTACCGCACCGGAAGCCTGGACGAACTAATTGTAAAGTTGAAAAAGGAATGGGAAAGGGTGGAAGGCGACCAGGTTTTGAGTTATTCCACCATTGAGGACTTGTTCATCAGTGTATATTCGGAAGAGAAAAACCTGGGCACCATTATGTCTCTTTCAGCTCTATTTGCCTTGCTGATAGCCACCTTTGGCTTGTTTGGACTTACCCTTTTTGTGGCCCGCTCCAGGACCCATGAAATAGGGGTCAGGAAAGTATTTGGAAGCTCGGGCGATGCCATTTCGTATTCTTTCCTGAGGAGCAACTTCCTGATGGTCGTGGTGGCAGAGGTCCTTTCCATCCCCATTGCTCTTTATTTCATGAACAGGTGGCTGAGTAATTTCCCTTACCGGGTGGAGATCGGATGGTGGGTGTTTGCTGTTTCCTTTCTGATGGCCACCGTGGTGGTGCTGGCCACAGTATATATTCAATCCCGTAAAGCTACGCGGGTAAATCCTGTAAAAGTCCTGAGGTATGAGTGAAGCGGATTTATGATCCAATGGATGACCGGGCAAGTACATCCATGAGTTTGGCGCAGCCTCCGTTTTCCACAAATTCCGTATGCTCTTCCAGGGTCTCAAATCGCCGCCCGCAGATCTTCTCGCACTGCAGTTCATAATCGGTCTCCTCATAGAAGACTTTCAGGGTGGGGTCCGTGGTTGGATCAAAAGAGGCAGGTTTCCCAGCGTCATTGCGGTTGTGCACCAGGGCGTTCATCCAGACGGCAGCAGCCAGTGCTCCGCAGCCACTGCCACTCAATCCGAGCCCCCCTGCAAAACCGGCCACCAGCAGCATTTCCCGGGTAGTTCCCCCCATTTTCCGGACCACCTCGGAAGCACAGCTCAGGGTTTTTTCGGGCAGATCCTGCCCCTCCGTTTCCAGTCCCTTTGTGGCAGCTTCCAGGGCCTCCGGGGCCCATCTCCCGGCCAGCTTGAAACAGTGTACAAATTTGCCGGTGAGCAGGAATCTTAAGAGGCTTTTTTTAATCGTGAAATCAAGTTCAGTAATATCTTCACATTCAGCACTTTGGGTTCTGCGTACAAAGGAATGCATCACCTGCTGGGTGGCCAGGATGGCTGACCCGGTGGCCCGATCCGGATGGTCATTCCTGCGATAGGCTTCTGCGCCCACTGCCATGGAAGCTCCCCAGAGCATGCCGCACTGATAGCCCTGTTGCAGGATCCCTCCCGCAAGCGGATCTATGGCCTTTTCCTCCTCATCCATGGGGTGCCCGAATTCCCTGTTCAGGAGGTAGAAGAAGGTGCGGGAACAGGTCCCCTTTTTCATAAAGGTCCTTTTGGCCTTCAATTTGACCTTCTCCGATTTGATGGCTTTCACGATATCAAGATACAAAATACTGGATACTGGCTGGTGGATCGTTGGCCGAGGCCTTGATTATGCTGACTTGGGGACGGAAAAAATTATTGTTCCAAGATGTTGTATGCCATCAGGGCATTGCCATGCCTGATATATAGTACTCCCTGATCTATGACCGGGCGGGCCCAGTGCTCCTTGGTTCCCAGGGGCACTTCGAATTTGCTGATCACTTCAAATTTCTCCGGGCTGGCGTTCACCAGGGCCACTTCGCCCTCGCGTTCCGTATAGCAATAAAACAGGCCGTCGGCATAGATGATGGACCCGCCTCCCAGCTCTTTGTTTTGCACCAGCATTTCTCCCGTATTCCAGGAAATGACCTGCCAGTCTTTTCCCATGGCCGTGGAACCATAGATGCAGGAATCAATTTTCACCAGGCCACCCAACAGGTTCCTGAAACGTCGATAGCGCCAGACCACCCTGGCATCCCTTCCCTCATCCAGCAGTTCAAGTTGCACCAGTCCCGAAGTACTGGTGGGATCCGCACTGCTTACCACCAGCTTGCCACCCTCATACAGGGGAGTATTGGCATGTATTTTATTTCGCTGGGTCTGCTCAATCCGCCAGTACATCTCGCCGGTGTCGGCATCAATTCCCATGATGGATTCTGAGGTCATGGCGATGACCAGGCGCTGATTCCCTATTTCGACAAGAATGGGGGAATTGTAGGTGGCCTGCTCCCCGTTGCCTTTGGAGGCCCAGATGGTTTCCCCGGTGAAACGGTTTAAGGCCACCACGTTGTTTTCCTTGCTTCCAGGCACGCAAATCAGGCGATCTCCGTCGATGAGGACAGACTCGGCATAGCCGAATTGAATGATGGTATCCACCCCAAAATCTGTGATATAGTCTTTGGACCAGATTTCCTCCCCGTTTTGCGCATGCAAACAGTAAATGGCCCCAGCTCCGCTTTCAAGGTAAATATGATCACCCACCACCACCGGTGTGGAACGGGTTCCGATGAAATTGTCCGTAAAATCCTTTCCGTATTCCTTCTTCCACAAAAGCGTCCCGCCCAGGTCGAAGGCAAACAGCGTTCCCACAGCCCTGGCAGAATCCCTGATTCCGCCTACATAAACCTTGTCATGGGCCACGGCCACCGAGCTGTGTCCGTGACCCAGGCCTTCGTAGGACCAAAGCAGCTCCGGGCCCTCTTCGGGCCACTGTTTCAACAAACCTTTTTCAGGGTATATGCCATTCCGGTCAGGGCCCCGCCAGTCAGAATACTCTAGTTCCCCTGCGCAGGAAGCCAAAAGCAATAAGCCAACCAGGGATATATACAGGTATCGATTCATTGTTTCAAAGGTTATGTGAGAATGGCTGCAAAATAGTCTAAATTTGTTATTTTTCAATTCCAAGCCATTAATCACCACAACCAAAAAGCAAACACCATGAAAAGTATCCTGACCATCGCCGGAATGTTAACACTGGGACTCTTATTATCCTGTTCGGGCAGGAAGAATACAGGCACTGAACCGGCAGATGCACCACAAGAAGCAGCCAAGGAACAGGCATCTGAATGGATCTCTTTGTTTGACGGAGAAACGCTCGAGGGATGGAAGCGCTACCATGCGGAGGACATCGGTCCTTTATGGAGTGTGGAAGATGGAGCCATCAAATGCGATGGGAAGGGGCACGGGGAGGGGAGTCCTGAGTATGGAGGTTCGCTGATCACCCTGGAGACCTTTGGTAACTTCGAACTGGAACTGGAATGGAAAATTTCCGAAGGGGGAAACAGCGGGATTTTGTACCACGTGGTGGAAAAACCCGAGTACGGCCATGCCTACGTCACGGGACCTGAATACCAGGTGCGGGATGATGGCCAGCCTGACGGCAGCCCGGAAAGCATGAAAAATCTGGCCGGCTCCAATTATGACATGTACAATGCCCCATCCACCAAGAAGCTGAATCCTGTGGGAGAGTGGAATTCAGCCAGAATTGTGTATCAGGATGGGATAGTCGAGCACTGGCTGAATGGGGAGAAGATCATCGAATTTGACGAAAACAGTGAGGATTTCAAAGAACGCTTCGAACAGAGCAAATGGTCTTCCGGGGAGTATCCCTCATGGAATTCATACAAGGAAGGTTCCATCGGACTCCAGGATCACGGTGCAGCGGTCTGGTACCGGAATATCAGGATCAGGAGGTTATAGCATCGCCGCTGTTTGGCCCCAATTACAAATCTTCAGGCCTGGGTCAAAGCTCCAGGTTGCTCATCTCTTCAGTGATCTGGAAGTCCGGTTCCGGGTAGTCGTAAACAGGCACACGGTGTTCGGTCTGGCCCAGCGAATAGCCATAAAGCCCTTCGTAATCCTTGCGTTCCTCTCCCATCTCTTCCAATTGGTCCAGGTACTCGTGGATCGATTTGGACTCGATGATTACCACTTTGCCCATTTGATGGATGATGGGACTGTGAACCCGGGTCTCATCATGGTCGAATTCCAGGATCCTCCTGCCGTACCGTGTTATACCAATTACCCTGAATGTTAAGCTCTTACCTACTCCTGGAAGGTTCAACACATTCCGATCGGTGGCCAGAAAGGGCAAGCCTGATAAGCGCCTGAGTGACTCGATATTCTCTACCATCAGATGGGGCTCCTCCGGGAACTCCCGGATGGTATCATAGTATTGCTCGTCAATCCTCCCTGCCGCTTTTTCTTCCAGCTGCTCCTGGACCACCCGGGCATTGGGGGCAAAACCCGAATTGTTTTCCATGTAGCCTTTGACCGTAAAAGTATAATAAGGCAGAACCCCAATATCGTTCAGCACCTTGCGAAGTTTGGACGAGTGTCCTCTTCGGGAGGAGGCAGCCGTGAAGACCTGCTGATTGGTGACGGTCCAGCCGGCTGTGATAAGACGCTGGATGGCCTGACTGGACTCAGGAGTAACCTCCATGGGCGACACAAAATGGGTTTGTATCAGGAACTGGCGGATGCCCGCCTCCGAGGCCTTTTCCCTGAAAGATTTCAGGATATTTACCAAACCTAAAGAGATCCGCTGGGGAAGGTATACCGGCAGGCGGGTTCCGATCCTAACCCTGACAATTTCGGCTAGTTTTTCACCATCGGGCAGACTGCGGTTTTTTTCTGCTTTCCGTTGCGCCATGGAAAGGATCTCATCCAGGATTTTCGTGAGGGTTTTGTCCGAACTCATCAGGCCGTCACCACCCGTGATCAGGATATCCCTGAGCTGGGAATCCTCCTCGAAGTACTTCATCAGGCCCTTGAGTTTCTCATCCCATTTTTTTCCGGGGGCCAGTTTTTCCAGATTGAAGTTGAGGTGTCCGCTCTGGAAATCATACATTCGCTGGCAGGAGGAACAAAGGCCTCCACAAGCCCTTCCCATGGAGTCCGGGATCAGGATGGCCACCTCGGGGTAGCGCCGGTGAATGTTGTGTCCTTCCGGCAGGATCCATCCCGCTG
Source organism: uncultured Bacteroidia bacterium (assembly GCA_965364615.1). Classification (GTDB taxonomy): domain Bacteria; phylum Bacteroidota; class Bacteroidia; order Bacteroidales. The sequence continues at coordinate 726 of CBDTYO010000250.1, read as the reverse complement.
CATTGGGTTCTCCATCCTTCACCTGGTCCTCTTTCTCCCAGGCCACGATCTTACCGAACTCAGATACCAGTTGCTGGCTGTACAGGATGTAGTAACGGATGGCCAGGTCGGCCCCGATGGCAAAATAGGGTACCCGCACATGGAGCAGCGACAGGTAATAGGGATTGACAAAAAAAGGAATGCCTGCCTCTTCAGCCTCCCTGAGGATCTTCATGGTATCCGGATCCAGTGAATGATCCAGCATCTGGTTCAACAATTCGGGCGATCGCACGGCAAAGCGAAGGTGGAAATGGTGCTCCTCCCACCATTGCTGCATCTTTTCCAATTTTTGATTTTCCGTCATACCCGGCTCGAAAAAATAACGGCGGCTGGTGATTTTTCCGCTGCTGATCAGGTCCTTGATTGTACTGATTACCGGTAGTCCGGCACCTACATTTGTTTCATAACTGAAAATTACGCCTCTGGCCAGTGCCATACTAAAGGGAATGAAATGTCCATTGGAAAACCCAACCCAGCCTTTTTTTCATCGGGTGAACATGTCGGTTTTGTCGTCTGGAAAACGCGCACTTAGCGCAGAAGTAACCTCGCTGAGGAAGATCGAGTATACATTCAAAGAAGTAAGCCACTCTTTCTTCTGTTTAACTGCTTCCACCGATAGCTTGGATACATTTTCACTGTATGAGGCGAAGACGGGCCACCGCTCCTTTACATAGCAACCTTGCAGAG
>CBDTYO010000249.1:0-6238 GCA_965364615.1 uncultured Bacteroidia bacterium | reverse complement strand
CCGGGCTCGATTCCCATCTCGACCAGGTCGGCAGTGACGCCGTTTCTCAGCTCAAGCAGGTTGAATCCCTCGGCATCGTCCGGAAGCGGCAATTCCACATACGGGTACTCGTCTTCATCGCACTCACATACTTTGCGAATTTCCACTTTCACTATATTCACCGTTGCAGCCTCAATCATATCAAAGGGAAACGGCGCATCGGTAAGTTTGATCACCAGGTGTCCCAACTGATCACCATCAGGTTGATTTTGCAGCTCATTGTTTTTATCCAGATCATTGCATCCGGTGAAAAAGAGAATCACAAGAGCCGCTAAAAATCCGATTTTCAGTTTTGCTTTCTTCATATCTGTACTTTTTAGGTTGACATTCGGTTTATAAGGTATACCGAATAACTAAGCGCATACCCTACCTTGGATCCGGATTTTTTTTTCATCCGACATCCGCATCTCCCCGCACAGGCCATGCGAGTAATTGAACCTCAATGGCTCCGGGCCATTCCAAGATCTGCGCATAAATCCTTACCGGGACCTTAAATGTCGTCAATCATGGTTGGTTGAAAAAAAAATATTGACCAACGGGCACCGGAGGCTGACAAAAACGTCTTTCCTGCCCAGTTTACTGTTTGCTTATGTTTGAGCTTTGAATTTTAGCCCGGAAGCCTGATGGTAACCAGGGTGCTTTCACCTGGTTCGGACCAGATGGACATCGTCCCGCCGTGAAGCCGGATGATGTGCTTGGAGAAGCTGAGTCCGATACCGCTCCCATCCTCCTTGGTGGAGAAAAAGGGAGTGAATATTTCATCCATATGTTCCTGGGGAATGCCCGGGCCATTGTCCTGCACCGTGAGGACTGTCTGCCCCTCATTTTCCGTGGCTGATAAAACGATGGCGCCACGTCGGGTCTCACGCAGAGCTTCCAGGGAGTTCTTCACCAGATTGATCAGCACTTGCTTCAACAGGCTTTCATCGCCCAGAAGGGTGAGTCCGGAGGGTTCAACGGTCACCCGGCACTCCACCTGCTGACTTTGCAGATCGTCGCGGAAAAGGGAGATTACTCCGTTCAGCAGCGCATCGGCACTGATCTGCACGGGGACAAGTTCATGGATCCTGGTTATTTCGCGGTATTGATTCACAAAATCGATCAGGGAGGAGCTCCTTTGTTCAATCAGGCTGGTGTTGTCCCGGATGTCGGTGGCAATGCTTTCATCCATCCGATCACTGGGTACCTCCTGCAGGGAGCGATTGATGGCATGGGTCAGGGTGCGAATGGGTGTCAGGGAATTCATCACTTCATGATTAAGTACCCTGATCAGCCTTTTCCACGAGATCAACTCCCGTTCATCCAGCTCGGTATTTACATCCTGGATGGACAGGAGCTTTAAAGGATGTTCCTCATATACCAGCTCCGACATCTTCAGCCACAGCTGCATCTTCTCATTGGCAGGTGAAACCGTAATAATTTTAGATTGTCCGGGCTCAAGGGCCCGAAGAATGCTTTCCATGTCGGGATGAATGGATGCGAGGGATTGTATGTGCGTAAGCTCGCCGGTTCCCAGTAGTTTCCGGGCGGCCCTGTTGAAATGCTCGATGCTTCCATCGGTCCGGAAACTCAGGAGGCCGATGTCCATATGGTTGATGATAATCTGCAGGTATCTGTACTGCTTTTCCTTGTCAATCCGGGCATCCTGAATGAGTTTCCGGGTCTCGTTGATTACCCTGGCCACTTCCCCGAAACTCCCTTTGGGATCTTCCGGGACCAGGGCAAAGGAGGAGTCCTGATCTTTGAGGGAAATGAAATACCTGGCCAGTTCGCGGTTGGTCTTGTTCACATACCTGATCAGGAGTGCGCTTTGGATCACCAGGAGGGAAGCCAGGAGTACCAGCGTGTAAACATTGGGCGGATTTGGCAACTCCAGTCCCAGCCAGAGGCAGGTTGCCAGGATCAGGGCGATCCTGACCATCGTCTGTACATAGAATTGTTTAAAGGCCATGCTTTTCCATTTTTGAATATAGCGTGGTCCTGGAAATATCCAGAATTTTAGCCGCCCGGCTGATGTTTCCGTCGACTTTCTTAAGGGCATCCTGGATGGCCAGCTTTTCTATTTCTGCCAGGCTGGATGCCTGTTGCGGCATTGTTTGGGAAGAGCTATGAGTTACGGGAAAGAAATCTTCCGGGCCCAGTATGCCGGATTCATTCAGGATCACAGCCTTTTCTGACATGTGTTTGAGCTCCCGGATGTTCCCGGGCCATCCGTAACGGATCAAAGCATCCATGGCACGGCCGCTCAGCCTTCTTTTGGATTTGCCGTATTTCTTTTCGAAGCTCCTCAGGAAATAGTCCAGCAGCAGCGGAATATCTTCTGAGCGTTCCCTCAGGGGCGGGATCCTCAATTCTATGGTATTGATCCTGAAATAGAGGTCTTCACGAAATACATTCCTGTGGATCATTTCTTTCAGATCTCTGTTGGTGGCGGTGATCAAACGGGTATCGACGGGAATTGTCACATGTGAGCCCACCGGTGTGACGGAATTCTCTTCCAGTACACGGAGCAGCTTGGATTGAAGGTGCATGGAGAGGTTCCCGATCTCATCCAGAAAAAGGGTACCGCCCGAAGCAATCTCAAAACGGCCGGAACGGTCCGACCCGGCATCTGTAAAGGCACCTTTTTTGTGCCCGAACATTTCACTTTCAAACAGGGATTCACTGAGCGATCCCATATCCACACTGAAAAAACCGCGTGCCGATCGTTCGGACCATTGATGAATTTGCCTGGCAAGAAGCTCTTTACCCGTTCCATTTTCACCGGTGATCAGAATGCTGGCATCCGAGGCAGCAGCTTTGCAGGCAAGCTCCTTCAGTTGCTCCAGGGCTGAAGATGTACCGACCAGTGCATCCAGGCGATTGTTCATATCCTGGTCCATGATGCGGCGGGTTTCCTGCAGGCTTTTCACTTCCCGCCTGGATTGACTCAAATGATATGCGGCCATGATGGTGGCCATCAGCTTGGTGGGATCCCAGGGTTTCAGTATAAAATCGATCCCGCCGGTCTGCATGGCCCTCACGGCCAGATCTATATCTCCAAAGGCCGTCATGGGTACAACCACTGCCTGGGGATCTGTTTCCAGAATGACCCTGAGCCATCGTAAGCCTTCAGCTCCTGAAGTAGCACCTGGTGAGAAGTTCATATCCAGCAATACCAGGTCCACCTGGTGGTTTTCCATCACGGAAGGGATCTGTGCGGGATCACTGAGGGTTATGACGGTTTCGAAATCATATTTCAGCATTTTTTTCAGAGATTCAAGTATCTCCTTGTTGTCGTCTGCCACCAAAAGGGTTCCCTCTCTGCTCATTGGGCCTCGTGATTTTTACCTAAAAGTAGACAATATTGTTCAATATACGTCGGCAAGTGTCGTAAAATGTACATTTCTGCCGTTTACGTTTCCCTCGATAAGAGATTAAGGTGCAGGTTATCAGGGAAATATGCTGTATGGCTTATAAATTGAATTGTATACCGGGAATAAACCCAATACATTTGAAAGTATCCATGATCAGGAACTATTTCATTTCAGCCCTTCGCTACCTGCTCAGATACAGGTCGATTACGATTTTCAATATCCTCGGATTATCCATCGGGATTGCCGTTAGTGTGGTCATTTTCCTCTATGTCAGATTTGAGACCACCTACGATGATTATCATCCTGAGGCGGACCGGGTATTCCGGGTGGAGAAGATCTCCAACATCTACAATGAAATTGAGAAAATAGCCTCCATCCCGGTTTTTGTCTCAGATGCCCTGGAAGGTTTCGAGGAGGTGGAGCACATGGGTCGCATCGGACCCTGGCGTTCGAACGTGGTGCGCTACGGTGAATCCGCGTTCAAGGAAGACGGATTGTTCAGTGCCAATCCCGGATATTTTCAGATCATGGGCATAGAAGTTCTGGAAGGCGATCCCGTATCCGGAATGAACCGGCCCTTTACTGCGGTGCTCACCGAAACAATGTCCCGGAAATACTTCGGGGATGAATCCCCCATGGGTGAAATCATTGTGATAGATACCAGCAGGTTTGAAGTGGTGGCTACCATCAAGGATTTTCCAAGGAACACCCATGCACGCCTGAACATCATATTCTCGGAAAGCTCTTTATTGACCCTGATGGAGTTCCCCGAAGAGGTGAGGCAGGGGAGACATCTGCCCACCTATATCAGGCTCCAGCCCTGGGCTGATCCAGGTCTGTTTGAAGAGCGTATAAGAAATCTGGCGCACGATCTGAAGCCCGAATTGATGGAGGCCCAGGGGGAGCACATGGAATGTTTCCTGCGCCCGGTCGGGGATATTCATTTAAACGCCAACCAGTTGAAATGGGATACCGACCCCGGGGGGAACAAGGTGTTCCTCTACCTGGTGTCAGTGATCAGTTTCCTGATCCTGATCCTCACCTGTCTGAATTACATGAACCTGTCCACCGCACAGTATACCATAAGAAGGCAGGAAGTGGGGATCCGGAAGACCAACGGGGCCACCCGTCAGAAGCTTATCAGGCAGTTCCTGGGAGAATCGGTCGTGATCACGATGATCTCCCATGTCATCGGCATGTTCCTGGTAGAGGCAAGCCTGCCCCTCCTGAACCGTGTCGGGGGCATGTGGTTGCATATCAATTATCAAGATCCGGCCCTCATTCTCTTCCTTCTGGCCATTGTCATTTTTATCGGCATTCTGGCAGGATCCTATCCGGCCTTTTTTCTTGCTTCCTTCAGACCTGCCACCATCATCACGGGCTTTCAGGGAAAGCACAGCCGGGGAGATCGCTTCAGGAAAGTTTTGGTGACAGGTCAGTATGCCATTTCCATTTTCCTGATCATGGCCACCATGATTGTCTCAAACCAGCTGATTTTTATGAAGAATCAGCCCATGGGATTTAACAAGGAGGCTAAACTCATCCTGGAGTTTCCGGAGAACCAGGTGAACCCGGAAAATTACAAAGATATCAAGGAGGAATTCGGCAGGCACTCCGGAATCCGGGCCACGACCATCTCATCCAGTGTTCCTGGTCGCTGGCGCTACTGGTGGAGGATCTGGCCCACCGGAGAAGAAACCGATAAAACCAGAATGATGAATTGTCTTCAGGTGGATTACGATTTCATCCCGATCTATGGCATGGAGCTGGTGGCCGGTTCGGCCTTTGACCCTGCCATGGCCGACAGCACCAACAGGGGATGGCTTTTGAATGAAGCAGCTGTCAGCGGCTATGGTTGGGAATCCAACGAAGAGGCTCTGTCAGCAACCATGGGCAGGTATGAAACCCCGGTAAGAGGGATTTTAAAGAATTACCATTTTAAAGGCCTGCAGAATACCATTGAGCCCCTGGGCATGTTTTTGATTCAGGAAGATTTCAGGTACATCACCCTGGTATTTGAAACTCAGGCGGTGGATGAGGTGGTCAGCTTTGCTGAAAGTAAATTCAAGGAACTGTTTCCCCAGGGAGTATTTGACTATTTCTTTCTGGATGAGGATTTCGAGCAGCAGTATATGCAGGAGAAAAAAATCAGCAGGCTGGTTTTCATTTTTACCATTCTGGGAATACTGATCGCTTCGCTGGGACTGATAGGGATGATCTCCTTCTCCCTGGAGAACAGGAAACTGGAGGTGGGAATCAGGAAAGTAAACGGGGCCCGGGCAAAAAATATCTATCTCCTGCTCATTCGCAATTTTTCCTGGCAGATCGGGATCGCTTTTGCCCTCGCGTGTCCGCTAGCCTGGATAGGGGGGAAGGCCTGGCTGAAGGATTTTGCGTTTCAGACCACCCTGAGCTGGTGGATATTCGTGCTGGCCGGATTGCTGGCCTGGTTGCTGGCCATTGCCGCAGTTAGTCTGAGGTCGCTTCAGGCTGCCAATGAAAGCCCGCTTAAAGCTCTCAGGTACGAATAAGTGCTGCAAATCCCTTTGCTGAGCTTTCTTATAATATGAAGGTATGGGTGTATTTCAGCATGAGGGTTCTGGCATGGAAGTTGGGATGTCCGACAATTTCCCTGCGGTCGATGAAACAGCGATTATCATTATAGACCAGGTAGAAATCGTTGCCCTCCCGTGGGTTGTATCTTATCCGGAAATTCCCGACAAATTCATCTTCCGTGTTCACGTACTGAACCAGAAAATTGGCCGATAACCTGGTGCTGATCATGATCTGTCCCCTCATGTTTATCGCATGAATGTTCAGCTTATTGTTGGATGGCCTGTCAG
>CBDTYO010000248.1:0-6253 GCA_965364615.1 uncultured Bacteroidia bacterium | reverse complement strand
CGGTCCATGAGGGCACCACCAGGTTGGTGATCTCCAGCCAGACACCCTCATCTTTCATGGTCTTCAGGGTATCCAGCACGGGCTGAAGTTTTCCGGCATTGAGTTTCAGGTAGATGTTATCGTCCATGGATTTCAGATCGATGTTGGCTGCATCGATCACGCTGCACAGGTTCAACAGGGGCTCCTGCTTGATGAAGCCTGCCGAGACCAGCACGTTTCTGACACCCGCTTCCCGGGCCAGCTGGGCCGTATGATACATATACTCATACCAGGTGATGGGCTCAGAATAGGTATAGGCGATGCTGCTGCAGTTGTATTTTTTCGCCTGTGCCACCACCTTGTCCGGGAAAAGGTCATAATTCTTGGTTTCTTCCGGCGAGGACTGGGAGATGGTCCAGTTCTGGCAATTGAGGCAGGCCAGGTTGCAGCCCGCAGTGGCAAGGGAAAATGCCTCCGATTCCGGATAAAAATGATAGAGCGGCTTTTTTTCTATGGGATCCACATGGACGGCACAGGGATTTCCATAGGCAATGGTATGCAGGGTGCCATCGTAGACCCTGCGGTTCCGGCAATCGCTCAGTTCGCCCTCTTTCAGGGTACATTCGTTGGGACAGATCTGGCACCGGATCCCTTTGGGAGTTTCCACCTGGTACATGGCCTTGCGACTCCATTTCCAGGGCTTGTCGGGCACATGACCCAACAACTGCCGGGGCGACAGCAAGGTGCAGGCCGTTCCGCACAGGCCGGTTTTCAGGAAGGTTCGCTTATCCATCACCTCTTAGTTTCATTCCGCGCAAGACCAAATAGAGGCCGGTGGCCACATTGATTCCGCAGAACAATATAAAAGTATTTGTCACACCGATCAAGGGGAGCAGGAAAACCACCGGGACAAAGGTGCCCAGGGCAGCCCCTGCCAGGTCGGCATGGAACAGACGGCCCATGCTGGCCCCTTTCTCCTGGCCGGACAGGGCCAGCAACATGCCATACATCGCTCCCACAATGAGTCCGGGCACCACATTCAGCAAGCCCAGGATCCAAATCCCTGCCATCCTGTTTGTGTTGAGCTGATCTCCTATCAGCAGCAGGATCATGGCCACACCCGCCAGGGCCATGGAAGCCAGAAGTCCGGATAGTTTTAAGATGCGGGGAGTTCCCCAAACAGGCTTCCAGAGCCGGGTTCCCAGGACAATTCCGGCCATGAACAAGGTGATCATGATGGGGGTGACCATGTAGGCAAAACCAAAAAGGGATTGCATCATGAGGATCAGCAGGATCTGGAACCCTGCTCCCGTAAATCCGCTGATATACATGCCCTTGTGGAGGGGGCGATAGACAAATAGCAGGACCAGGAAAAGCAATGCTCCCAGGATGCCCGTGACCACCATGGCATGACTGTCGTGAAGGGATTCCACCGCTTTCAGCCGGCTGAAAAACAATCGCGGGCGCAGATCTGAGTTTGTTCCGGAGGGGGCGGTGCGGATTCGCTCCATCAGCTGATCCGAATCAAAGCTGAGCCGGTTCAGTTCCATATAGTCGGGATGCACATAGGTGGTTGCCACAGTGTGCTTTTCCAGCAGGCCCGGAATATCCAGGGAAAGAGGCGAGTCGGAGGCCAGGAAGCAACTGGTATAGCCGGGGATGAGCAATACATGCTTGAAGACCCGGGAAAGGGTATGGTAATTGATGCTGAGCAATTCACTCCCCTGGTCGTTGATGTAGGATCCCGAGGTGGACAACTGCATGCTGAATATTCCTCCGGGAGCCAGGTGGCGGTGCACCAGCGAAAAGAACTCGCGGGTATAGAAGCGGTTCCACCCAATGGTCAGGGGATCGCCGCTGACAGATATCACCACGTCATAGCGTACCGAATCGTTGTTCACCAGCCACTTTCTCCCATCCATGGGAATGAAACGCAGGTTGGGGGGCAGCGAATCGGCCAGGTACCGGGTCCCAAGGCGGAAGATCCATGGATCGGCTTCGCAATAATCTATGTGATCGGGCTTGTACTTGCCTATCTCCCAGGCGCTTCCGGACAATCCACTGCCCAGCAGCAAAAAGCTGGCAGGTGCCGGATGCTGCAGGGCTGCATAATGTACCCGTTCCTCATTGGCTGCCAGGTCGGTCCCGCTGAGTACCGGGTTCCTGTCCAGGTAAGCGCTCACCTGGCCATCTTTTTCCGTAAAGGCCAGGTTCCCGAAGGCCGTATCCCTGGACTCCAGGAGCTTTTCTCCCCGGAAGCGCCAACCTTCAAGCCCTGTCCGGATACCAGGCAAGAACAGCAGGATAAACAGGACCGCTCCTGCAAACAGCAGCAAAAATTTCCTGAGAACTCCCCCCGGATAGGCAAATACCAGCACCAGGATCAGGCCGGTTACCAGGAATAAAAAGCTGAGCACCTGCACATTGTCCACGAAGAACACGAGTACCCCTCCAAAAATGAATCCTGCCAGCAGCGAGCCCATCGAATCCAGCCTGTAATAGCTGCCATCCGTCTTGCCCCGTACCACGGACTTCGAAACATAAGCAAAAAGAAATCCTGAGCAAAGGGCCAGGGGACCCGTCAGCAGTACCATGGTGGTGATGGATGTGAGCATTCCCGGTTCATATCCCGGAAGAAAAAGAAAACGGGTGACCAGGATCAGGGCCAGGTAGATGATCAGGGGAAGGGTGCCGGCGAACAGCAGGATTCCCAGGACCTGGCCCAGGGGGATCTTTACCCGGCTGCCTGCTCCGGTGCGCGCCCCGGTGGCAGCCAGGACCATCCAGAGCGATAGAAATACCCCGATGAAAAGTTCGTTGCCCTGCAGGGTTTTCACAAATTCCCTGAGCAGAACCAGCTGGGCCATGATGCTTACATATCCCAGCAACAGGAAAAAGACCTTCTCCTGCAGGCTGGAAAGATCAAGGTGTGGTTTCCAGGTATCCTCTGCAGGCGTTTCAGGGCTATGGGCCCTTTTGGTATAATAACGCCAGTGCCAGGTAAGGTGGAAAACAGCCACAAAGGCAAATCCCAGCCCCAGGTCCACATGCCATTGCATCAGGCTCTCCATCCAGTCCATTTGCAGCTTGTAATTGACCTTGATCACCAGTAGCAGGCCCAAAGCGGCTGTGGAGACAAAGAAGAAGAGCAGAAGCAGGTTCCAGAACTTTCTGTGCCTCTGCTTATGAAGGATGTGCATCCGCACCAGGGCCAGACTGACCAGGTAGGAGAGGAAAAGCAGCACTCCCGTGGAAAACAGATGGTAAGGGCCCAGGGTCATTGGACTTTCTCTTCGCCAAAAACAATGGCCTCATACACATAGAGATCGGCCTCTTTCCATTCTTCGTAGCCCATGCCGGCCTTGTCCCGGGCACAGCGACCCAGGAATTCTTCCTCGCTCCACCCGGTGGATTGGGCCACCTGTGGCAGGAAGGTGCCCGATTTGCCACCTTTGGTCATGTAGATCCCGTGTTTGCCGAGCTGGAATTCATCGATGGAGCCGATCTTTTGCAAAGGGGTAAGCACCGATACCTCAATGGAGATGTATTCCAGTTCAGAAGCCTCCACCGGGGCAAAGCGGCGGTCGTTAAGCGCTGCGGCCAGGGTCATCTCCTGGACCACCATATAAAGGGGTTTGTCGGGGGTGAAATTCCCGATGCAGCCCCGGAGCCTCCCTCCCATGTAAAGGCTCACAAAGGCCCCGGCAGGCTGCCGCAAGGTTACGGATAGCTCTTTTTGATCGACCTCAGTCAGTATTCCTGAGCGCAGGTAGCTTTCCAGGGTGGAACGGGAGATCGCCAGCAGTTTCTCTTTGTCTGCGGCATCCAGGTTATAAGAGATCGCGGCCGGGGGCTTTTCATAGCCGGCAATGGCCCAGTAGCCCACCACACGATCCTTGTCCCCGATGGGCGAATCGCCGGAGTTCCGATAGAGGACCGGCGACATTTCAATTTCCTCTTTTCGATCTGCCATGTACAACAGGGTCATGATGGAGCTCCATCCGCAGCTGGGGGTGGCCAGGTTCCTGACTCCCTCTGCACTGTTTTTCTGCAGGGCGCTGTAAAATACCTGGGGATCCTTGGTGAGGACGGCCTCGCCGGTCAGCCGGTCGATCCGCTGCGCATCCTTGTAAGAGGGATAGTGAGAGAAATCGGAGCTGATGATGAAAAGGTTTTCCGGGGTAAACCAGGGCAGCAGGGCCGCAGCCAGATCCCGGGAAGCCGCCAGGGAGGAGGTTCCCATCACAATGGGCACAATATCAGGGGTTTCGTTGAAGTAATGCTGGATGAAAGGGATCTGGACCTCAATGCTGTGTTCGCGGTCGTGTGCCCTGGGAAGAAAGCGGATGTTTTTCTCCGATTGGATCAGCTGGCTGGCGATCTCCCGGTTTACCCTGGCTACTCCCAGGGGGGTCAGGTAGTTGCCGGCGGCATAGACCGATGCCCCGTTGAATTGTTCCCGGTGGGAAGAAGCGATGAGGAAGATGTTCTTATAGGATGTTTCTTTCGGGATGCTTTTGTATCCCGAGGCAGCCACCACCCCCGAATAATCATAACCGGCATGGGGAAGGATGAGGACCCTGACCCTTCCGTCCAAGCTGGCTGCTTCGGCCCTGGCAAAATAGCCATCCAGGTCTTCCCTTAATTCCCGGGGACTGGCAGGGTAGAAGCTGCCTGCAAAAGCAGGCTGCCGGTCGGTCCCCGGTCCGGAATCCTGGGCTCTGGCCACCTGGCTGCAGCACAATGCCGCCAGGATGAAGAGGGCAGTGACAAATGCTTTCATCTTATGCGTATTTAAAGAAGTCCCTGTATTCACCATAAAATTCCTCCAGTTTCATCATCTTGTTGTACATGAACTCATGGGCCTCATTCCAGGTGGAACTGTTATAAATATCGATCCCATCCAGCTCCAGGTAGATGCGGCTCACCGATTTCCCGTTCTCCCGCACATAATCCAGCTCCCAGATCATGGGCTCTCCCATGTGTGACTCCAGGATCTTTTTGACCGATTCAAGCTTTTCGTAGAGAGTGAGGCGCTTGTCCATGTTCCTGGTTTCCAGGTCTATTCCCACCTGTGCCACCTTCCTGTCCACATGGAACCTCAGGTTCAGGGCCTTCACGCCGGTCCGGCCCAGGATCCATTCGGCCGGCAATTTTTTGCGCAGTCTCCGTTGCCGGGAGAGGGTGAGAAACCGGTCCCAGAATTCTTCTCTCTTTTGTTTGGCCTCCTCCTTCGAAAACATGTGCTCAGAATGTACAGGCAAGTTACAATTATTCTCCTCCATGAAAAAACGGGCTTCTGGCTCAAAAATTCTATATTCGAACATGCAATGGGATTATGATTACCTCATCGTGGGTTCCGGCTTCGGGGGTTCGGTATCGGCCCTTCGCCTGACACAGAAAGGTTACAGGGTCCTGGTCGTGGAAAAAGGCAAACGCTGGATGCCCGAACAGTTTCCCGAAAGCAACTGGAAGCTGAGAAAGTGGCTTTGGTGGCCCCTTTTGCGTTTCCGGGGAATATTCAAGATCACCATCATGCGCCATGTGGGCATCCTCAGTGGCGTGGGGGTGGGGGGAGGATCGCTGATGTATGCCAACACCCTGCCCCGTCCGCGGGAGACCTTCTTTCAATCGGGCAGCTGGGCAGGCATCGCTCCCTGGAAGGACGAATTGGAACCGCATTATGCGGAGGCTGAGCGCATGCTGGGGGCCACAGAAAATCCGGGCCTGTATGATTCGGATGAGGCCCTGAGAAGGGTAGCGGCCAGGTATGGCAAGTCGGACCAGTTTGAAGCCACGAAAGTTGCCGTCTTTTTTGGAGAGCCTGAACAGGAGGTCAGCGATCCCTTTTTCGGGGGCGAAGGGCCCAGAAGATCGGGATGCAATATGTGCGGGGGATGCATGACCGGTTGCCGTTACAATGCCAAAAACACCCTGGACAAGAATTACCTCTATCTGGCGGAAAAGGGGGGAGCTGAAGTGCTTGCAGAGCAACAAGTGGTGGATGTGAAGCCCCTGGAAAAAACAGGACCGGCAGAAGATACCAATGCCCATGCCGGAAGCGTGGGATACCTGGTGACCATGAAAGGGGCCGGAGGCCTCATTAAGAAACGGACCCGGCTCAGGGCCCGCAATGTAATTTTTGCGGGCGGGGTGCTGGGTACCGTCAGGCTGTTGCTCAACATGAAACGGAGGTCCCTGCCGGCCCTGAGCGAACAGCTGGGCAGGCAGATCCGTACCAACAATGAAAGCCTGGTGCTGGTATACTCCAGCC
>CBDTYO010000247.1:0-6261 GCA_965364615.1 uncultured Bacteroidia bacterium | reverse complement strand
ACCTCCCGCTTTCCTACGACCGGGTCAGCGTCCTGAAGGTAGGGGCGCAGGTACTGGAAGCAGGGTTTGTAGTCATACCCCTCGTCACCGGTGTTCAGGGCCGAAGCGATCTGGGTATCGTGTCCCATGATATCCCCGGTGAATACAAGTTTCAGCCTGGATTCCTGGGCAGAAAGCACAGCAGGCAGGAAAAAAAGTTCCAGAAAAAGCAGGAAGGGGATGCGGTAGTTTAATGCTGGCATAGGAGGAATGGATTTTAGCGTAATACCATCCAGCTAAGATGATATTTTTTTTCCATTTCCTTATTTCCTTAAACGCAGAATTATCAACAGGTTAGCCAAACTCATTGGATCCTTATCGGCCGATATTTGCTGGTCCCTGGTTAAGCAGCCAGCTTTACCAGCTTCCTCCGGCGCCGCCACCGCCAAAGGATCCGCCGCCGCCGCCGGAGAAACCACCGAAGCCGCCTCCGCCTCCCCCGAAACCTCCGCTGCCCGAAGAAAAATTGCCCCAGCTGCCGGAAGAGCGGCCGCCGGAAAGCATGCCGAGTGCCAGCCAGAGGGGCAGGTTGCTCCGGCCCATTCCGGTGCTTCTGCGCCTTCCCCCGAACAGGATGGAAAACAGGATGATCATGAAGATGATGCCCCCGATGGATCCGGCCCCCCCGCCTGAAGATTGCTTTCTGTATTCTTCGGCGGTGAATTTGCCTTCCAGCAGGGAGATCAATACCCCGGTGGCAGCATCGATCCCTGCATAGTAGTCCCCGTTTTTAAAGTTGGGGAGGATCTCGTTTCGCACGATTTGTCCTGCCACCAAATCGGTCACATATTCTTCATTGCCATAACCCGTGGCGATAAAAACATCCCGGTCCTGCATATCTGCCAGGATGATGATGCCATTGTCCTTCCCCTGCTGTCCCACGCCCCACTGTTCGCCGATCATGGGTGCCAGCATGGAGGCGGGATAGCCCCCGTTATCTGCCAGGGTGATCACGAAGATCTGTGTGGAGCTGCGGTATTCAAATTCATTGAGTTTTCGGTCCAGCTGGCTGACTTCCGCACTGCTGAACACCCCGGCATAGTCGTTGACCCAGGAGCCCGGGGCCTCTGGTACCGGGAGCTTGTCCTGGGCCAAGCCCCAAAGGGGCAACACGATCGCCAGGCAAATGGTAGCTATGTAGGTCTTTTTCATGCTTTGTCTCCTCCAAAAGATATATCGTCGGACAATTCATTCACGTCCCCGTCCTGATAGGGAAAGTGCTCTTTCAGGGCCTGTCCCGCCATCAGGATGCCCTCGCTGAGTCCTTCCGCAAAAGCTCCCTCAGTGAAACTGGCCAGCATCTTTTCTTTGATTTGGTCCCAGAAATCCTCCGGGGTGACGGCATTGATCCCGGCATCGCCCAGGATGGCAAATTTCCGGTCCTTGACAGCCAGGTAAAAGAGCACCCCGTTGCGCAATTCGGTCTGATGCATCTCCAGCTTGGCGAACCACCATGCGGCCCGGTCCATCACATCCCCCTTGCAACGGTTGTCGATGTGCACCCTGATCTCACCGGAAGTACTAAGCTCGGCTTCTTTGACAGCTGCTTTGATGGCATCTTTTTCCTGCTTGCTGAAAAAATTCACTGCGTTCATCTTTCCTCCTTTTCGCCCCTTTAGAACTCAACCACCGGGGCGGTTTCACTTCCTTCCACGGCTTCAAAATAACCTTTTCGTTCGAAGTCTCTCATGTTGGCAATGATGCTGGCCGGAAACCTCCGGATGGCCGTATTGAAGCTCCGGGTGACCTCGTTGAATTTTCGCCGCTCCACGGAAATCCGGTTCTCTGTGCCCTCCAGCTGATCCTGCAGTGCCAGAAAGTTCTGATTGGCTTTCAGATCCGGGTAACGCTCAATGGTCACCAGAAGCCTGGAGAGGGCTGAACTGAGTCCGTCCTGGGCCTGCTGGAAAGCAGCCAGGGATTCAGGGGTCAGGTTGGTGGGATCGATGGTCACACTGGTGGCCTGGGCCCTGGCTTCGATGACCTGGGTGAGGGTTTCCTGTTCGAAATCGGCGTATCCCCTCACCGTATTCACCAGGTTGGGGATCAGATCGGCCCTTCGCTGATAAGAGGTTTCCACGTTGGCCCACTGGCCTTCTATGCCTTCTTCCATGCTGATAAAGCCATTATAGGTCCGGATTCCCCAGCGGATGGCTGAGATCACTACCAGGGCCAGTACGACAAGGACAATGATCCAGGTTCTGTTCTTCTTTTTCATTTCAGTTTGTTTTATAGATGGTTTTTCTGATCCATGTGTATGAAACAATCAAAATTACATTTTGTGTGCTACAAATCGACATAGTCTGCCAATTATCGGTGAAATTTCGATAAATCGAATAAAGTAGTATTTTAGGATCTT
This sequence comes from uncultured Bacteroidia bacterium, assembly GCA_965364615.1. Taxonomy (GTDB): domain Bacteria; phylum Bacteroidota; class Bacteroidia; order Bacteroidales. The sequence continues at coordinate 3,863 of CBDTYO010000247.1, read as the reverse complement.
CATAAAAATGCCATAGCCGGAATGCTTTTCAACTCCTTGGTTTTCCTGGTATTTGCAGGGATCTTTTTTCTGCTGCTTTACTTCATCCGAAGGACGAAGAAGCCCGGAATTCGCTGGGCCTTTCTGGTGGCGGCCTCCTTTGTGTTCTATGGCTGGTGGGACTGGAGGTTTTTGTTCCTGATCCTGGCCAGCGGTTTGATTGATTATTTCGGGGCCCTTGGGATCGGGCGCTATCCACAGCGCAGAAAATGGTTCCTGCTGTTCTCCCTCCTGGGCAATGTGGGATCGCTGGCCATTTTCAAATATTCAGGTTTTGTGGCGGAGAACCTGGACCGCTTGCTGGGCCTGATAGGCATGCAAAGCCACCTGGCCGAGCAGGTGCCACCCTTCATGCTGCTTTTGCCAGTGGGAATCAGTTTTTACACCTTCCAGTCCATGAGCTATACCATCGATGTGTACCGTGGAAGGCTGAAGCCCACCAGGAACGTGCTGCATTTCTTTTCCTACCTTTCCCTGTTTCCCCAGCTGGTGGCAGGGCCCATTGTACGGGCAAGGGACCTGATGCCTCAGCTTGAAAAGCTCAGGCCCACCACCGAGGCGGAGCGCTGGAACGGATTCAAACTGATCATCATCGGCTTTTTCAAAAAGGTGGTGCTGGCCGATAACATCGCGCCCATGGTCAATTCGGGCTTTGCGAACATTCACCTCACCGACAACGGACCCTTCTGGTGGATGATGATCCTGGGTTTTGCGTTTCAGATCTATTTTGATTTCAGCGGTTACTCCGACATTGCCAGGGGACTGGCCAAGTGGATGGGCCTGCACTTTCGCCTGAATTTCAACCATCCCTACCATTCCCGTTCCCTGAGGGAATTCTGGAGCAGGTGGCATATTTCACTTTCTACCTGGTTCAGGGATTACCTCTATATTCCCCTGGGGGGCTCAAGGAAGGGGAGGTGGAATGCCCATGTTTTTATGTGGATCACCATGGTGGTCAGTGGATTGTGGCATGGTGCGGCCTGGACCTTTATCACCTGGGGTGCCCTGCATGCCTTGTATATCAGTCTGGAAAGGCTCACCCGCTGGCCCGCGATCCTGGCGCGATGGCGGGGCGGGACCCTGCTTTCCATCCTGCTGACCAATGTGCTGGTGCTGGTGGGATGGGTCTTCTTCCGGGCTGACAGCAACGGGGATGCTTTCACCATACTGCGCCACATGTTCACTCCCTGGGAGGGTGAATTTGCCATGGGTGCGGAGATCCGGAATGGAATGATCTGGTTGTTGGTAAGCCTGTGTATTGAGCTGATTACCTATTTCAGGCTAAAGCCCCATCTCTTCCTGCCTACCGGCTGGCAAAGGGTGGCAGATATGGGCTATGTGCTGCTGATGCTGCTAGCCTGTATTTATCTCAGGGGAGAGGGGAACGTATTCATTTATTTTCAGTTTTGAGCATGCCCAAAGAACGAATCCCATACCTGTTCCTGCTGACGCTCCTGTTGTCTGTTCCCTTCTATTTTTTGAGGGATGAGATGGATACAGAGACCATCAGGAAAAACCGCTACTGGGCCATTAAAACCAGGAATACCCAGACCTATGACATTGTTTTCGGGGGCGATTCCAGGACTTTCAGGGGCATTTCTCCGGCCCATTTTGCTGCCGGACTTGAGGGGCGCAGGGTGTATAACTATGCCTACTGGGCCAATGGTTTCGGAACGGACTACCTGGAGGGCGTGGAAAGCAAGATCGATACCACTTCTCCCTTTCAGATGATCATCCTGGGGATCACTCCCCATTCCCTGACCGAAAAAACCGCCCGGAGTCCCCACTACCACTTTGAGATCAGCAGGGCTAGAAAAAGCACGGTACAGACGGTCTTTCTCTCCTGGCTGGAGGAATATTTTGCTCCCTATGGCATCATTGAGCTTTCAGAGAAGCTTACGGGAAGGTCCGGGCCCCACAATAAAAGGATCATCTACCACGACGACGGATGGGTGGAAACCTGGTGGATCAAACCCGATACCATGAACGCAGCCAAGTCTTACAAAAACCTGTTTGAAGGGGATCCGGTCAGTGATGCAGTGATCGCCGATCTGATGGAATATGTGGAACGCTGGACCGGGCGGGGCATATATGTGGTGGGATTTCGTCCGCCGGCTTCCTATACCATCAGGCAATATGAAGAACTGCGGGGAGGGTTTTCCGAACCCGCATTGACCAAGCGCTTCCGGGAAGCGGGAGGTATCTGGTTGGATGTACCTCCCGAAGACTACCGCACCTACGACGGGAGCCACCTGGAACACCATGCTGCCATGCAGTTTTCGTCTGATCTGGCGCGCATGATCAGGGAAAAAATACCGGAACTTTAGACCATGAAGCAGGATCGAATCATACGGTACGATGGTTACTGCAATTTGTGCAGTGCCACGGTCAGGTGGGTGATCCGCCGGGACAGGAAAAAGCGATTCAGCTTCAGGGCCCTGGGGAACGGAGGATCGGAATATGATACGGTGCTGCTGGAACTAAACGGAAAAACCTACCAGAGATCCACCGCCGTGCTGCGCATTGCCACCGGGCTTCCCTTTCCCTGGCCTTTGCTCGGTGTACTTTTCCTGGTTCCGCGTAAGATCCGCGATGCCCTGTATGACTGGGTGGCCGGAAAGAGAAAAAAGTGGTTCGGTACCAGATCTACCTGCTACATCCCAGGCGATCAGGACCAGCCTCAGTGATGTGGGGCCAGTATTTCAGCCGCAGGCAATGGCGGGATCCCATGTGTTTTATAACCCCCTTCCGATGCAGGACCGGGCAGGCTTTCTTTGTATTTTTGCGTCATAGCAAAGCGTTTGACCATGAATCCAGAAGCATTTAAAGCAGCCATCCTGGAAGGAATCCCCGGGGACCTGCCCGCCAAAAAAACCTATGATCCTTCACTGAACCATGCTCCCAAGCGAAGGGATATCCTGTCCCAGGAAGAAAAGAAACTGGCCATCCGGAACGCACTCAGGTACATTCCCGTGGAACATCATTCTGCTGTGATCAGGGAGTTTGCCGATGAGCTGGAGCAATTCGGGCGGATCTACATGTGCCGCTACAAGCCGGATTACCCCATTTCTGCGCGGAGCCTGGAGGCATATCCCCATCGCTCTGTTCAGGCGGCTGCCATCATGCTGATGTTGTCCAATAACCTGGACCATGCAGTGGCCCAGCATCCCGATGAATTGATCACCTACGGAGGGAATGGAGCGGTTTTTCAGAACTGGGCCCAGTACCGCCTTACCATGAAGTACCTGGCCACCATGAGCGATGAGCAGACCCTGGTGCTCTATTCGGGACACCCCATGGGGCTGTTTCCTTCCCACAAGGAAGCTCCCAGGGTGGTGGTGACCAATGGCATGGTGGTTCCCAATTATTCGGGACCGGATGACTACGAGCGGATGAATGCCCTCGGGGTAAGCCAGTATGGACAAATGACAGCCGGGTCCTTTATGTATATAGGTCCGCAGGGGATCGTGCATGGAACCACGATCACCGTCATGAATGCCGGAAGGTTGAAACTGAAGGGGGGCGACGGGAGCCTCAGGGGAAAGGTATTTGTGACCTCGGGGCTCGGGGGCATGTCGGGGGCCCAGCCCAAAGCCACAGTGATTGCCGGCGGTATCTGCGTGGTGGCTGAGGTAAATCCCAAGGCCACAGCCATTCGCCATTCCCAGGGATGGGTGGATGAAGTCTATGCGGACCTGGGATTGCTGGCCCGGAGACTGGAGAAGGCAGTCCAGGAACTTCAGAAGCGGACATTTTGGGAGCAAACTAATGCCGCGTATGCTGCCTTGCGCAGCTTGAATATCTACCGTTTGCGGGAAGCGATG
>CBDTYO010000246.1:0-6286 GCA_965364615.1 uncultured Bacteroidia bacterium | reverse complement strand
GGACGGGTCTCGTTGGCGTCGAGCTTGGCGAGCTCGAAAAGCTCCGAGACCAGACGGGTGAGGCGTTCGCTGTGCCTCAGCGCGATATCGACTGCCATATCGAGCATCGCTCGTGATCTCGAGCCCCCGAGAGAGCACCGAGTGGATCACATCAATCCGGCAGCCGGACCCTTTCGATGCTTTCGGCAGCCATCAAAAAAGAGAAACCCTGGGTCAAATTTGGGATCAGTCCCTTCGGCGTGTGGAGAAACCGGTCACAGGATGAGCTGGGTTCAGAAACCAGTGCTGGCACATCCAATTATGACGGACTCTATGCCGATGTATTGCTTTGGCAAAAGAAGGGATGGATCGATTACCTGATGCCTCAATTGTACTGGAGGGAAAGCCATCCTGCGGTGGGATTTTCCACTTTGGCGTACTGGTGGAACGACTTTGGATTCGGGAGGCACATATACGTGGGATTGGCCCCTTACCGCCTGGACAGGAGATCGGATCACCGTCAGTGGAGAAAGGAGAAATACCTGCTCAGGCAGATCGAACTGATCAGGCAACTGGAGGGGCTCCATGGCTTCGGATACTTCAGCAGCAAGCATTTTTTCCGGGATGACCTGGCCAGGCTGAACCGCAAATTGCAAAGGAAGCTATGCCCTGCACCTGCCCTGGTTCCCACCATGCCCTGGATTGACTCCCAGGCTCCCCCGCGTCCCTCGGAATTGAGGCTGGAGGGAAACAGCCTGTCCTGGAAAGCGGGTCCTGCATCCGGGGAGATGGACCGGTCCCGTTTTTTTGCGGTGTACAGGTTTGATCAGGGGGATAATGTGCGGGCAAAAGATGGAGATAACCTGGTGGAGATTACCGGGGAACCCCGGATCAGTTTTGCGCAGGGAGTTCCCCCGGGGATCTACCGGATCGCTGCCCTTGACCGGCTGAACAATGAGAGCCAGTTAAGCGAAGCCCTGGAGGTGCCATAGGAAGTGTAAACTTGATAAAGTCTAAGATCTTAGGGATGGATGACATTTTTCAAAACATTGGCAATAAACTGACATTGAGCCAGAGGATCGAGAGAACCATCGAGGGGGCCATCCGCGACAAGAAGCTGGCCATAGGATCAAAGCTGCCCACCGAAAGGGAGATGTGCGAATCCTTCGGGGTCAGCCGGACGGCTTTGCGCGAAGCCCTCCGGCGATTGAGTGCCCGGGGATTGATCACGATCCAGAAGGGGAGCGGGATGTATGTTTCCGAGATCAATATCCAGGACGCCATTCATACGATGAACCTTTACTATGACCTGAAGTTCGATAAACATTTGTTGTCCCAGATCATTGAAGTGAGATCCCTTTATGAACCCCAGATCGCCAGGCTGGCTGCCCTGAACCGGACAGACCGCGACCTGTTGAAGCTTGAATCCAATGTGGCGGATTTTGAACAATGCGATCCGGACAATACCCAGTTGGAAGCAGACCTGGACAATCAGTTTCATTTGAGCATTACCAAGGCCACACAGAATCCCGTGGTACAGGTCACCATGGAGCCCATCTATTCCCTGCTTCCCAGGATGCGCAATTACATCTATGGCAACATTGATGGCGAAAAGGACAACACCTTGCGGTTTCACCGTTCGCTGGTGGCGTCCATACGGAAGAAGGATGCCGGACAATCCTGTTTCCTGATGCAGGAGCATCTCGACCGGACCCGGGAAATATATGAACTGTACTTAAAAAAAGAATAAAAACATTTCCTGCGGTTGTGTGTTAATTCCAGCATAGAGCCAAGGGATGAGTAAGAAATTTTGCAAGAATGGCGGGGAACTGAAAGAAAAGGCACGGGGCAGGAAGAAGCGGTATGTTTGTGGCAAATGTGAAAAAAAATCTCCCAAAGAAAAATGGTGTTGCAAACCCAGGGAAATAAAGCGATGATACTGGCAGCCGGACTGGGCACCAGGTTGAGGCCCCTGACGGACCACAAGCCCAAAGCACTGGTGGAATGGAAGGGGGTGCCCCTGCTGGAGCATGTGATCCTGAAATTGAAAGCACATGGTTTTACAGAGATCATCATCAATGTGCACCACTTTGCCGGGATGATCAGGGAGTTTGTCAGCTCCAGGGAGCACTTCGGGATCCGCATCACCTTCTCCCACGAGAAAGAAGAATTGCTCGATACGGGGGGAGGGATCGCCCATGCCTCCTGGTTTTTGAAGGATGCACCCTTTCTGGTGTACAACGTGGATGTGAACAGCGATCTGGATGTGGATGCCATGTACAGGGCCCACATCCGTCAAGGAGCCATGGCGACCCTGGCAGTCAAGGATCGGGTTACCTCACGTTCTTTGCTGATGAACCAGGAAGGATTGTTGAAAGGATGGAGAGACAACCGCAGCGGGGAGACCATCCTGGTGGACCCGGGCCAGGAGGAACTGATTCCCATTGCTTTCAGCGCTGTCCAGGTCCTGGATCCGGAAGTTTTTTCGCTTTTTCCCAGGCAGAAGAAGTTTCCGTTGATGCCCTTCTACCTGGAACTGGCCAGGACCCGCCCCATATTTCTTTACCGTCACGACAGGGATAGCTGGACGGACATGGGAAAACTTGAATCATATGCCTGATGAATATGGAAGCCACTGAAGATATGAAGGCGCAAATTGCGCATTGGAACGAAGAACTGAAGGGCAAGAGTGCAGTGGGTGTCATAGCCTTCTTCCTGCAGCATTTCGGGGATCGCATCGTATTATCCACCAGTCTTGGACTGGAGGATCAGGTGCTTACCGAAATGGTACTGCGACAGAGTCGCAATGTAGAAGTGTTTACCCTGGATACGGGAAGATTATTTCCGGAAACCTATGACCTGATTGCCCGGACCAACAAATACTTTGGCATCCGGATGAAGACCTATTTCCCTGAGCCTGCGGAGGTGGAAAAGATGGTGGCCGAGAAGGGCATCAACCTGTTTTATGACAGTGTGGAAAACAGGAAAAGGTGTTGCGGGATACGCAAAGTGGCTCAGCTTCCCAGGGCTTTTGCAGGAAAAGAGGCATGGATCTGTGGATTGAGGAAGGATCAATCGGTATCCAGGTTTTTCAATAAGCTGGTGGAATGGGATGCCAACAACGGACTGGTCAAGATCAATCCGCTGATCAACTGGACCGAAAAAGAAGTATGTAAATACATCAAAGACCACAACATTCCCTACAATGTACTGCACGATAGCGGATTTCCCAGCATTGGCTGCGAACCCTGCACCCGGGCCGTCGAAGCCGGGGAGGACATCCGGGCCGGTCGATGGTGGTGGGAGAATGAGTTACACAAAGAGTGTGGGCTGCACAAAAGATAGGCCCGCTTATTCGTGGATGACCCCGGAACCTACCAGTTCCTCACCATCATACCAGGCTGCAAATTGTCCGGCTGCCATGCCCCGCTGGGGTGTTTCGAAGGTGATGTACAGGGCATCCTCCCTTGCGTGAAGTTTCGCTTTCTGAAGGGGCTGGCGGTAGCGGATCCTGACCAGGTAGTCCCTGCTTTCTCCCGGACGCATTTCCAGGTCTTTCCGGATCCAGTGTATTTCCTCAGGAATGATTTTCAAACCCCGCCTGAACAGTCCGGGATGAGACTGGCCCTGTCCCACGTAAATGCGGTTGTTCACCACATCGGTCGCTAACACAAAGAGGGGTTCCGTTTTCCCTCCCACATTCAGGCCTTTTCGCTGGCCCACGGTAAAGAAATGGGCCCCCTGGTGTTTGCCCGTCCAGCTGCCGTCCTCTTTGACATAGTTCCACGGTGCGCATACGGCCTCCAGGTCATTGATGTCCTGTTTCTCAGAGCTGTATTGTTCCAGGTCTGAAGGGATCTCAAAGATATTTCCTTCCCTGGACTTCAGTTTCTGCTGGAGGAACACGGGCAGGTGCACCTTTCCCACAAAACAGATCCCCTGGGAGTCTTTCTTTTCGGCAGAGGCCAGTCCCAGCTCCCTGGCTATCTTCCTGACTTCGGGTTTTTCCAGATGACCGATGGGAAAGAGGGTACGGGCCAGCTGTTCCTGGGAGAGCTGACAAAGAAAATAGCTCTGGTCCTTGTTGGGATCCACACCGGCCAGCAGGTGGTGGATCTTTGTCCCTGTCTCCCCGGTGCTTTCTTTCCGGCAGTAGTGTCCTGTGGCCACGTAATCGGGATCATAGGCTTCGGCAGCCTCCAGGAAGGCATCGAATTTGATTTCCCGGTTACAAAGCACATCAGGATTGGGGGTCCTCCCTTTCTGGTACTCGGAAAACATGTAGTCGATGACGCGCTCGCGGTAGGGCTCACTCAGGTCCACCACATGGAAGGGAATGTCCAGTTTCTTGGCAACCAGTTCGGCAAAAACCACATCCTCGTCCCAGGGACAGTCGGCATCAATCACTCCGGTCTTATCGTGCCAGTTGATCATAAAAAGTCCGATGACCTCATGCCCCTGCTCTTTCAGGAGGTATGCCGCCACACTGGAGTCCACTCCCCCCGACAATCCAACTACTACGCGCAATGCCAATGTTCTGATTTTGCACAAAAATATGAAATTCTAAGCAATCCAATCTTTATCTTTACCCGATGTCGCCCCTGAACATATACAAGGCCTCGGCAGGATCCGGAAAAACCTTTGCACTGACCCTGGCCTACCTGAAGCTGCTCTATGCCTTTCCGGGCATATACCGTCACATCCTGGCAGTCACCTTTACCAACAAAGCCGCAGGGGAAATGAAGCAGAGGATCCTTAGCAGGCTGCATTGTCTCTCCCAAGCCAAAGAAGGGACTTGTGAGGAGGAGATGAAGCAGTTGAAACAGGCCACCGGCCTGTCTGAGGAAGCCATCAGGAAGAGGGCGGGGGAACTGCTCAGCGAAATACTCAATAACTATTCGGGCTTTTCGGTAGGGACCATCGATAAGTTTTTTCAATCGGTGATCCGTGCTTTCACCCACGAGATAGGCGTTCAGCCCGGTTATAATCTGGAACTGGACCACCGCAGGGTGCTTTCCATGGCAGTGGATCGTTTGTTCCAGGATCTGGGAAACCAGGAGGAACTCCAGCTATGGCTCATACGCTATGCCATGGAACGCATGGAGAATTCCCTTTCATGGGATTTCCGAAGAGAGATCATCCAGCTGGGAGAACAATTATTCAAGGAATCCTTCCAGGAACTCTTTCTGCACAACGATTTTTCCCTGCTGGAGAAGAATCAGCTGGATCTGTTCCAGTCCGATCTGGATACTTTGGAAGAGCAGGCCACTGCAGCCATGGCCGATTGCGCTGCCCTGGCCCTGGATCAAATGCGAAACCTGGGGGTGAATCCCGAAGATTTTAAAGGCGCAGGCAGATCCCCTGCCATGTTGTTCGTGTTCGCCAGAGAGGGGAAACACATAGATTTCACCACTGCGAGAATCGCAGCCCTGGAGCAAAGCGACAAATGGCTGAAGAAAGGGGCTTCCGCGGATCTTGAGCATCTTGCAGTGGAACACTTGATCCCTCTGCTGAATCAGATCTACGCCCAACAGGAAATACTGAACTCCCTGGCAGCAGTGCGTGAAAACATCTACACCCTGGGGATCCTGGGAGATATCAGGGAATACGTACAGGACTATACCCGGGAGCGGAACCTCTTCCTGATTGCGGATTCAGGCCGCTTTTTAAGGGGCATCATTGGCGGGAACCAGGTGCCCTTTGTGTTTGAAAGGACCGGGAGCCGCTTCAGCCATATCATGCTGGATGAGTTTCAGGACACCTCCTTGTTTCAATATGACAACTTCAAACCGTTGCTCGACAACTCACTGGCTTCAGGGGAACAAAGCTTGGTGGTGGGGGATGTGAAGCAATCCATTTATCGCTGGAGAAATTCAGACTGGAAAATTCTGGCTTCGGACCTGGAAAGGGATTTTGCCCACCAGGAGATCCGGGTGGAGCCTTTGCAGGAGAATTACAGGAGCAGGGAACAACTGGTCAGGTTCAACAACAGCGTGTTCCAGCTTTCCTCCCAGCTGCTTTCGGAGACCATCGAGAAAGAATTGCTGGGTTCTTCGGTGCACAGGCAGGAGGCCGAAGGGGAGGTGATGCGTTTCAGGAGTGCCTGGAAGGATGTGGTACAGCAGGTTCCCCAAAAGTTACAAGGAACAGGGGGCAGGGTCCGCGCGGAGATGTTCGATACCGGGGAGGGACCGTTCAGGGAGCAGGTCCTTCAGGTGCTGCCCTCCTGGGTGGATGAAATCCTGGATACAGGCATCGAAGCCGGGGAGATTGCCATCCTGGTCCGGACCAGGAAGGAAGGGGTGGA
>CBDTYO010000245.1:0-6323 GCA_965364615.1 uncultured Bacteroidia bacterium | reverse complement strand
TGCTAAAATCGGCGGAGGGGCCTTCCTGAATCACTTCTTGGGCATTAAGTGTACAAATTACAATTATCCCAAGGAGCAGAGTTTTGCCTTTTTTATTGTGCATGTTGTTGGAGTTGATTTCGGAACGATCTTAAAGATACATCCGACAATTTGTTTTTCCATATGTCAGTGGAACTAGCCTCTTATTTAGATTAATTTTATGGGACTGTTAGGGTGAATCTTCTTTGAATACATGGGCCCAGAGCAAGCTGTTGTGGAGGTTCAGGGCCTCTCCAAAGGCTTGCTGTGCTTTTTCCCTGTTACCGGATGAAAGGTGTCCAAGGGCCATCAGGTACTGGGCATCCGCCAGGCGCTGGTCCCTTCGGGAACCTTCACCAAATTTGGCAAAGAAGTCCGTTTCTCCTGCTTGTTCAAAGGCCTCCTTGCCGCGGCTCAGCAGCTTGGCGGAGGATTCCAGGGCTTCTTTTTCCAGGCCTAATTCCTGTTGGGCGAGTGCCTGGTAGTAGAGGTATTCCGAAGCCTCTGCGGGGGCCTCCAGGGCTTTCTGGAAGTAGGTGCTTGCTTTGCTCTCATCTTCTTTCGCCAGCCAGGCCAGGCCGGTGAAATAGAAGATCTGGGCCTCCTTGCTGTAGTTGGATATGCGACCGATATTCTGGTTCTCCGGATAGGTATCGGCCAACAGGAAGTGCTCCAGGGCTTGGTCGGCTTTCCCCAGAAGAAGGAGTTCCCTGCCTTTCAGGAGGTGGGCATCCACAAAATAGTCGTGCAGCCGGACCACTCCTTCCTGCCGCAGGAAGGTATGATCCGTGAGCCGGGAGATGGCAGTATCGTACCTGCCATTCAGAAGCAGCACCTCGATCTCTCTCAGGTAGGAATCATTTCTTTCACGAACCACCCCGGGATTGGAAGTAAAAAGCTGGAGCCTGTGTTCAAGGGCCTGGTTATTCATTTCGTAGAGCACATCCAGTTCATAGTAGCGCCTGGGATCATTCCCATCCAACGCCATGGCTTGCTCATAATACGCGATGGCGCCTGCAAGATCCTCCTTCCACCGGTAATACCCCCAGCCCAGGTTCCGGTAGGCTATGGCCAGGTCAGGCTCTATCCTGACCGCCTCTTTCCAGCAGTCGATGGCTTTGTCCGGTTGGTGATCATAGAGGATGTTTCCCATATAATACCAGGCCCTGGAGTCCTGGGGATTGTGTTGCAAGGCAGCCTCAAGGATTTCCACGGTCTCAAACCTGAATGGGAATGCATAATCGGTGGAAGCGCTTGCAGCTGATGCATAGTAATTGCTGGCAAGATTTTTATCGCCCAGCTTCTCATTCAACCAGGCTGCATAGTAGTGCAGGATCGGATAGGACCTGAACGAGGGCAGGTCACTTGTCAGGGCCATCTGGACCACCTCAGAGGCTTCCCGGTAGAAGCCATGCTTGAAATAATCTGAAGCCAGTTCCAGGTAATTTTCCCGCTGGCTGTTGAGCAGGAGTTTACACTCATTGTAAGGAACTATGCCTTCTTTCATCAGCTCGAAGGCGGCCATGTGATCCCGGGCCCGGCGGGCACTGAGCGCTGCATTCTCGAGATCGCCGAAATGCCTCAGCAAGGTTGATTTCAGGGCATGCGCTTCCGGGTTGAGGGAGTTCATGGACAGGGAACGGTTCAGGTGATCAAGGGCTTCTGCCAGCTTTCCCTGCAGAATGGATATGCCGGCCAGTTCAAAATGAGCTGCCGCATAGTAGGCCTGGTCCCAGGTGGCGCGGTAGAACATGCCGTAGGCACCGACGGCAAAACCGTGCCGGTCATCGCGAAAAGCGACGTCCAGGAAGCACAATGTTCTCACGGCTCCATTACGATTCCCAGGTGCAGGTTGGCCAGTACATTCAGGGGATCCCTTTGCACGGCCTCCCGGAAATAGTCCTCGGGATCGTATCCCGGGTTGTGGAACTGCATGATCCGCTGACCGGTCAGCACCAGTTCTTCCACCTGCGCTATTTCTTCAGGCTGGCGGGGTGGGGAGACGGTTTCAGGAAGCTCTGGTACATATTCCCTGTCTTCCTCCCGGTAGGAAATCAGCTCCCGGTTCTTGCTGTCCAGCAACCGGACCTCCAGCTGGGTGGGTTGTATGCCTTGCTCTACCGTTAGCTCTGTGCGGAAGGGTTTGTCGGGTCCCAGGTCGATCCGGGCTTCATGGAGCAGACTATCCCCCTTCAGCAGGAGCATCCTGCATTGCGGTTGCCGGCCGGTGGTGTTAACAGCCAGCTTCAGTACTCCGTTGTCCAGCAGTTCCATATTTACGGCCGCATCCAGGTTGGCGTTTTTGAACCCGCCCAGGTGCTGCACCGGGTACCAGTATTGTTTCAGATGTTTCATCTCGCCGGGTTGGATCCAGCTGTAATCGGGCTGGTTGTCTGAAAATCCCCCCACCATCAGTTCCGCATAGGGGCCGTCCGAATCGGTCAGGATCTCGCAATCCCACATGCGTCCGTATTCCCCGGGACCCCATTCCCAGAGCTTGGCCCCTTTGACCACATGGTGGTTTCCCACATGGACAGTGCCTGCATCCCTGGCATGATCGTATCCTCCCATGAAATCTTCCTGCAGGTCGTGGGCAAAAATGGAAATGGGATCGGGGTGGTTCTTCCACCAGCTCACATCGATGCCCCCCGTATAGTCCTTGCCATTGTAAATTTCATCGGAGATGGGCCAGTGGATGAAGCTGTTTTTGGCGTGATAGGTCCCGGTCCGCACACTGGGAGGGAAGATCACCTGGTAGTCTTCATTCACGTGGGTGGCCACATTGGCCCAGTAAAGGATGGAGTGGGTGTGTTCGGTCCGGTTGAACATCCTCACATCGGCTTCAATATAACTTTTGCCTGGGTGCAGGGTGAGTCCGATGCTCCATTTCATGCGGTGCCTGGGTTCGATCTCCCCGAACCAGATAGTCTTGCTGCCATCGTCGTTCTCCACCAGCCGGTAGTCCACCGGCAGGTGGGTGGATGCCCGGTGGTGGTGGAACACGCACCATTCGATGCCTCCTGAGATCCAGGCACCCAGCATGCCTATGTTGGCCGGTTTGATCACATGTTGCCGGTAAAAGATCTCATAATCATTGGTCTTGTCAGTGGCATAGAAAAGGCGGCCCCCGATATCGGGAAGCAGGCAAAGCCTGATGTATTCGTTTTCGAGGTACACGGCCCTGTGTTCCCTGTCCGATTTTTCCGAAGAGAGATTGTCCATGAGGGGGTAGGGATAAATGACCCTTTTGGCTCCCTGGTAGGCATCCGGCACGTAGAACATGGGATTCTTATCGGGAGCTTTGGGCTCGTAGGTGGGCAGGGTAAGGGTATCTTCCCAGATCCGTACCTGGGCTTCCAGGCATTTGCCGGTAAGGAATACAGCGGTTATGATAACACATCGGAGGAAAATACTTTTTGGGCTCATGGTCTGGATTCTATGAAGGATATGCAGGGTGGTGGCAACGTATAAATATAATAGCTATACCCCATATATCCATATGAGAAAGACTTTTATTAATTTGCGTCACTAAGCTCAGCATACACCCAAAAACAGAAATCATGAAACACCTCAACAGTATAGCCATTTGGTCCCTGGCCCTGGTGCTTTTGGCTGGATGCAGCCAGCAAGAAAAATGGGAACTGGTCTGGTCCGACGAATTTGAATACTCCGGTTCGCCCGCGGCAGGGTCGTGGGGATATGAGACCGGCTATATCCGGAACAGCGAGCTACAGTATTACAGCAGCGACCTGAAAAATGTGAGGGTAGAGAACGGGTTTTGCATCATCAATGCCCTCCTGGAAGAGGGCGAGGACTCCATCACCTCAGCCTCCATCAATACCCTTGGGAAACAGGAGTTTCTCTATGGTCGCATTGAAGTGCGGGCCAGGATCCCTTCGGCGCTGGGTTCCTGGCCGGCCATCTGGATGCTGGGAACCAATCGAAGCGAAGTGGGTTGGCCTGCCTGTGGCGAAATCGACATCATGGAGCATGTGGGCTACGATCCCCATAGTATCCATGCCAACATCCACACCAAAGCTTACAACCATTCCATCGGGACCAACAAGGGCAACCAGATTGAGGTGGAGGAACCCTGGGCCGATTTTCACCTCTATGCATTGGAGTGGTTTGAGGACCACCTGGATTTCTTCCTGGACGATTCCCTCTATTTCACCTTCGAAAACGACCAGGCAGGCAATAACGATACCTGGCCCTTCGACAAACCCCATTACCTGCTGATCAACCTGGCCTATGGGGGAAGCTGGGGAGGAAACCAGGGGGTGGATGTCCGGGCCCTGCCCCTCCAATATGAAATTGACTATGTGAGGTATTACAAGAAGGATTGATCCTTTGATCTGATTATGATAATTTATGCACCTAATTCAAAAAATGAAAGACATGAGATTCCCACGACTTTTCACTTCAATTCTTACCATTGCCCTGCTTTCCTCTGTCCACCTGAAGGCCCAGGAGGGCTATGTGCCCACCCGGGAAAACCTGGACAACCGGGAATGGTTCCAGGACAATAAATACGGCCTGTTCGTGCACTGGGGGGTCTACTCCATCATGGCTGGTGGCGGCGACGAGGGCATTGCCGAATGGATCATGGAAAGAAAAAACATCCCCATCGTGCAATACGAAAAACTGCCCGCCTTCTTCAATCCCACCCAGTTTGACCCGGCCGAATGGGTGTCCATGGTCAAGAAAGCCGGAATGCGTTACATCACCATTACTTCCAAGCACCACGATGGTTTTGCCATGTACGATTCCAAGGTCAGCGATTACAACATTGTGGATGCCACTCCCTATGGCAAGGATGCGCTCGGGATGCTTAAAAAGGAGTGCGATAAGCAGGGGATCAAGCTGTTTTTCTACCATTCCCAGCTCGACTGGCACCATCCGGACTATTTCCCGCACGGACGCACCGGTACCAAGATCGCGGACCGCTCACAGTCGGGGGATTTCAACAAATACATCGATTACATGAATGCCCAGCTCACGGAACTGCTTACCCAATACGGGGACATTGGCGGCATCTGGTTCGATGGCATGTGGGACAAGCCCGATGCAGACTGGAGACTGGACGAAACCTATGCGCTGATTCATAAGCTTCAGCCAGGTGCTTTGATAGGAAGCAACCACCATAAGATGCCTTTCCCGGGCGAGGACTTCATGATGTTTGAGCGGGACCTGCCAGGGGAAAATTCCATGGGATTCAACAATACCGGCATATCTGAAGATGTGCCCCTGGAAATGTGCGAGACCATGAACGGATCGTGGGGCTTCAACATCATCGACCAGAATTATAAGTCGGTGGAACGGTTGGTCCAAACCATGGTCAGGGCTGCCGGCTATGGAGCCAATTTCCTCCTGAATACGGGGCCCATGCCCAACGGAAAGATCCAGCCCGAAAACGTCGATACCCTCATGGCCATCGGCCGCTGGCTGGAGACATACGGAGACGCCATTTACGGCACCCGGAAGGGACCGGTGAGGCCCCAGGAATGGGGTGCCACCACCACCAAGGGCAACCTGATCTATGTGCACGTGCTGGATTATAAAGGAAGGCCTTTGGAAATATCGGGCATCGATCCCGAGCGCATACGTTCGGCTACCTATTTCGACGACGGGTCAAGAGCAAAGGTGGAGCGCACCAAGGAGGGGCTCAGGCTGACCATTCCCAAAGATAAGCTGAAGCCCATCGATACCATTGTGGTATTGACCCTGAAATAGGGTCTCCATCCCTCAATGGCTCAGAGCTCTTTGATCCGGATGTTCCGGAACCAAACCAGGGAACCGTGTCCCAGGAATCCTATGTGTCCTTGGCTGCGCATCAGGCCGGGGTGGTCACGGCCATCGGGGGTTCCGTCTTTGGTGGCTTCCTTCAGGTCCCCTTCCAGGATGACCGTGCCATTTAAGGTGATCCGGATGGAGTTGGTCTTGGCGATGACCTCCTGGTGATTCCATTCGCCGACGGGCTTCTGGAATCCGGTTTTGGCCGGGACGACGCCGTAGATCGAACCGTGGTACTGGTAGGGTTTCAGCTCAGGTTAGACCGGGGCCGTATTGTCCAGGATCTGGAGTTCATATCCCACATAGGCAGCATCCCCTTGCAAAGGAGTTCTGATTCCCAGCCCATTGTTGGCACCCGGAGTGAGTTTGAACTCGAAACGGAAAATGAAATCGGAATATTCCTTTTCCGTATACAGGTTGCCTCCGCTTTCGGTGGGGCGGATCACGATGGTTCCGTCCTCCACGGCATAGCTGTGGTTCTCGCCGGTCCAGCCAGAGAGATCCTTTCCATT
>CBDTYO010000244.1:0-6379 GCA_965364615.1 uncultured Bacteroidia bacterium | reverse complement strand
TCGTAGTGGAATCCACCGACGAGTATGTGGCATCCTCCATTACCGTTGATTTTGAGAATACGCACAGCATCGATTTGCTCCTTACCGCGCATGTAATTTTCCAGGTCCAGGGTGCGGACGATGAAGTACTGATTGAGCCGCCATGGCACAAGGAACCACCCCCCTATCGAGAGGTGGTGCTCTCTGAAATCCAGACTTACCTGATTTAGCCTTCCCTGAGAGGGTTCTAGGGGTCATTGCATAGCTGTGCGATGGGCCCGTGTCTTGTTGGACCGCCCTCCTCTGGAAGCTATCAATCATTCTCATCAAAAACCATTCAGTCCATGTTACACAAGATGATCAGGTTCTTTCTGGAGAACAAACTGGTGACTTTTCTGCTGCTGCTGATTTTCATCGGATGGGGCATCGCTTCTGCACCCTTCGACTGGGAAACAGGGATCTTCCCCCGCGATCCGGTGCCCGTGGATGCCATCCCCGACATCGGGGAGAATCAGCAGATTGTATACACCGAATGGCCGGGCCGGTCGCCCCAGGATATCGAAGATCAGATCTCCTATCCTTTGACCACCTCCCTGCTGGGCATCCCCGGCATCAAGACCATCCGCAGCAACTCCATTTTCGGGGTATCCAGCATATATCTCATTTTCGAAGAAGATGTGGAATTTTACTGGAGCCGGACGCGCATCCTGGAAAAATTGAACTCCCTGCCGGCAGGAACCCTTCCCGAGGATGTGAATCCCACACTGGGTCCCGATGCCACGGCCCTGGGCCAGATCTACTGGTACACCCTGGAAGGCCGCGATAAGGAAGGAAATCCTGCAGGTGGCTGGGATCCGCATGAGTTACGCACCATCCAGGATTTTTATGTCCGCTACTCCCTGACCGCAGCAGAAGGCGTGTCCGAAGTGGCCTCCATCGGCGGATTTGTAAAAGAATATCAGGTGGATATAGATCCCAATGCCATGAAGGCCCATGGAGTGAATATATCCCAGATCATGGCCGCCATCAAAAACAGCAACCTGGATATTGGTGCACGTACCATCGAGTTTAACCGGGTCGAATACCTGGTACGTGCCCTTGGATATATCAACAACCTGGAGGACCTGGAGAAAGCCGTGGTGGCTGTCAGCGACAATGTGCCCATCCGTTTGAAAGACGTGGCCAGGGTCAATTACGGACCTGCCACCCGCAGAGGGGGTTTGGATAAAGGAGGTGTGGAAGCAGTGGGAGGAGTGGTGGTGGCCCGCTATGGAGCCAATCCCTTGCATACCATCGACAATGTGAAGGCCAGGATTGCAGAGATTGCACCCGGTTTGCCTTCAAAGACCCTGGAGGACGGGACCGAGTCACGGGTCACCATTGTGCCGTTTTACGACCGGACGGGCCTGATCTATGAAACCCTGGGGACCCTGGAGGAAGCCATCTCACTGGAACTGCTCATCAGCATCCTGGTGGTGATCGTACTCATGCTCAATTTACGTGCATCATTCCTGATTTCCAGTCTCTTGCCGCTGGGGGTCCTGATTGCTTTCATCACCATGCGGCAATTCGGGGTGGACGCAAATATTGTGGCTCTTTCAGGGATTGCCATTTCCATTGGGGTCATGGTGGATGTGGGGGTGGTATTCACCGAAAACATCGTCCGGCACCTGGAAATGCCCGACAATATCGCGGCCCGGGGAAAGAGATTGTTGCATGTCATTTACCAGGCCACCGTGGAAGTCGCAGGGGCAGTCATTACTGCCCTGACCACCACCATTGTCAGCTTCCTGCCGGTATTTGCCATGCAGGCTGCGGAGGGCAAATTATTCAAACCCCTTGCCTTTACCAAGACCTTTACCATGTTGGCTGCCTTGCTCATTGGCCTGGTGATCATTCCAAGCCTGGCCCACCTGGTTTTTTCCATGCGTTTCGATAAGCGCAGGTACAAGAAGATCCTGAACCTGGCTTTGGCCGTAACCGGCCTGGTTCTCTCATTTGCCACAGGGTTTTATGTGGCACTGGCGCTAACCTTTTACGGTCTGAACGGATATTTCGGCGACAGGTGGCCCGAATCAAAAAAATCGTGGCCAAATATCCTCAACATTGTCATCACCGGTGTCATCATTGTGTTCTTCCTGACCAAGGCATGGATGCCCCTGGGTGCACAGAACTCGCTGATTGTTAATTTCCTGTTTGTGATCCTGATCGTGGGAGTGGTCCTGGGAGCTCTTTCAACAGTGGTAGCCTTCTATCCCAGGATTCTCAGGTGGGCACTGAACAACAAGTGGAAATTCCTGATCACCCCGATGCTCATCGTCCTGTTTGGCCTCACTGCCTGGCAGGGCTTTCATGCGGTATTCGGATTCATGCCCGGATTTGTCAAACAGACTTCCGCTTACCAGAAGCTGGACACTTCCCTCCCCGGCATGGGAAAGGAGTTTATGCCCTCGCTGGATGAAGGATCCTTTCTGCTGATGCCCACCACCATGCCTCATTCAGGCATACAGGAGAACCTGGAAGTGATCCGGCTCCTGGATCTCAGGGTCAATGCCATTCCTGAGGTGGAGAGTGTGGTCGGTAAATGGGGCCGGGTCAATTCTGCCCTTGATCCTGCTCCTACCTCGATGTACGAGAACCTGATCAATTACAGGTCTGAGTATATCCTGGACGATAAGGGGCACCGCATGCGATTTAAGGTGGACAGGCAGGGTGCCTTTGAGCTGAAAGACGGAAGTACCTACCATCCCGACGAAGAGGAATTCCGGATCATCGAAAAAGAGCAACTCACGGAGGACAAAAAGGGAGAATACTTCCGGCAATGGAGAGATGAGATTCAGTCTCCCGACGACATCTGGGATGAAATCATCCGGCAGGCCTCGGTTCCCGGATTGACCTCTGCTCCCAAACTCCAGCCCATAGCCACCAGGCTTGTCATGCTGCAAACGGGCATGCGGGCACCCATGGGGATCAAGGTGTTTGGGCCCGACCTGGAGACCATTGAAAAAGTGGGACTGGACATCGAACAGCTCCTGAAACAGGTTGAGGGGGTCTCTCCCGCGTCGGTTTTCGCAGACCGGGTGGTCGGGAAGCCCTACCTTGAAATGGAGATCAACAGAGATGCCATTGCCCGTTACGGGCTGAGCATTCAACAGCTGCAAAATACCCTGAGCGGCGCAGTAGGCGGGATGACGCTTACCACCACCGTTGAAGGCCGGGAGAGGTTCCCGGTGCGCATGCGCTATGCGCGTGAATTCAGGGACAACCCGGAGGATTTGAAAAAAATCCTGATCCCCACCCCATCCGGAGCTCAGATCCCGCTGGGTGAACTGGTCACCATCACCTATTTACGGGGTCCGCAATTGATCAAAAGTGAAAACACCTTCCTGGTGGGCTATGTAATTTTTGATAAACAGGAAGGATATGCTGAGGTGGATGTGGTTGAAAATGCCCAGGCCTATTTTAACGGGCTGTTGGAATCAGGCGATTTCCAGTTGCCAGCCGGAGTGAGTTATGCGTTTACAGGAAATTATGAAAACCAGACCCGTGCCACCCGGCGTCTCATGATCGTGATCCCCATCTCCCTGATCCTGATCTTCCTGATCCTGTATTTCCAGTTCAGGTCGGTAACCTCAACGTCCCTGATCTTCACAGGGATTATCGTGGCCATATCGGGCGGATTTATCATGCTTTGGCTGTATGGGCAAGCCTGGTTTCTCAATGGCAGCGTGGCTGGAATTGGTCTGAGGGATCTTTTTCAGGTGCATACGATCAATCTGAGTGTGGCAGTCTGGGTAGGATTCATTGCCCTTTTCGGTGTTGCCACAGATGATGGAGTACTGATCAGCACCTACATCAAACAGTTGATGGAGAAGAACCATCCGAAATCCGTAAAAGAGCTGCGCGCAGTGATTCTGGAGGCCGGTTCAAAACGGGTCCGGCCGGCCATGATGACCACTGCCACGACCCTCATCGCCCTCTTACCGGTGCTAACATCCACGGGAAAGGGATCCGACATCATGGTTCCCATGGCCATACCCCTGTTTGGAGGGATGACCATCGAAGTGCTGACCATGTTTGTGGTTCCGGTGCTGTACAGCATGTGGCAGGAGAGAAAGATAAAACGCGAATTAAAAACACGCAACCCCTAAGATCATGAAGAGATACAGATTCAGTTTAGGACTGCTCTTTTTGCTGATTTCCACCCTGCTTTCTGCCCAACAGGAGCTGGCAGGCTATTTGCAAACCGCAGCAGAGAACAATCCCGGATTAAATGCGAAGTTTAAGGATTACATGGCTGCCCTGGAGGTCGCTCCCCAGGCAGGTGCTTTGCCGGATCCGACGGTAGCCTTTGGCTATTTCATCAGTCCGGTGGAGACCCGGGTGGGACCGCAACAATTCAAGATCTCAGCTTCGCAGATGTTTCCCTGGTTTGGGACCCTTGATGCCAAAGAGAATGTGGCCATACAATCAGCCAAAGCCAAATATGAGGTATTCCTCGAGGCCAGGTCAAAGTTATTCAACGATGTCCGATCCACCTATTTCAATGTATATGTGAACCGGAGAGCCATTGACATCACCAGGGAAAACCTGACCCTCCTGAATACCTTTCAAAAGCTGGCGGATATCAAGGTGGAAACCGGAAAGGTATCCGCAGTGGACAAGTACCGGATTGAGATGGAGATCGGTGATCTGGAAAATCAGCTGGCTCTGCTGTTAGATAAACAATATGTCCTGGAGGTCATGTTCAATAATCTGCTGAATGTCGATAAGGAACAGCAGGTGATGACCCCTGCGATCCTCTGGACCGACGACCTCATGCTTGGAAAGCAACAGGTATTGGATTCCATCATGTCCAATAATCACCAACTGCTGGCCCTGTCTATGCAGCAGGAGGCGCTGACATTCAGGAAAGAATTGGCCCAAAAACTGGGCAAACCCAATTTTTCACTTGGATTGGACTACACCTTTGTGGGGCAGGGACCCAACAATCTGGCAGGGACCGATGCCTTTGTGTTCCCCATGCTAGGGATTACCATTCCATTGTACCGGAACAAATACAAAGCCATGGTCAATGAGGTGGTGTACCTGCAGGAAGCCAAGGAGAGCGAACAAAGCAACAAGGCAAACCTCCTGGAAACCATTTTGGAGAATACCTGGAAAGAGTACCTGGATGCCGACCGAAGGATCAGCTTATATGTTTCACAACTGGAACTGGCAGATCAATCTCTGAAAATACTGGAAACAGAATACCTGACGGGGAATACAGATTTTGAGGAAATAATCAGGATGGAGCGCAAGGCGCTTACCTATGGGCTGGAGCTTGAAATGGCCCGATCCGACAAGCAGGCAGCCATATCATTTATCAACTATTTAATGGGAGAATAATCATGAAAAAAATGATCAGGAACATACGAGAGAATTACAAACTGGTTCTTGGGGTCCTAGTGGCCGGACTATTCCTCGGGTGGTTGTTTTTCCATCCTTCAAAAGCTGAAAGGGCCGGCAGGAATCCAGTGGAAAGTCATGAAGGGCATGATCATTCAGCCGGGGAAGCCACTGTCTGGACATGCTCCATGCATCCCCAGATCAAACAGGACAACCCGGGCCAATGCCCGATCTGTGCCATGGACCTGATTCCTTTAACATCAGCACAAGCCTCAGGCGAGAATATAGATCCCAATGAAATTGTCCTGACGGAGTCTGCAGCGGGTCTGGCCAATATACAAACCATGACCGTGACGAAAGGGACCCCTCAAAAGACCCTGTTCCTGCAGGACGGATTGAAAAGCTGTTTGTGAATTTCACGGGTCAGAACGTGCGACAGGGAGAAAAGCTGGCCACCCTGTATTCCCCCGACCTGATCACTGCACAGCGGGAACTGCTAGAGGCTGTTGCATTGAAAGACAGCCGCCCCTCTTTTTATGCTTCTGCCAGGGCAAAACTCCTTTTGTGGGATCTCTCAGACGAACAGATTGCCGCCATCGAGGAAGAAGGAGAACCCTTGCTCTATTTTGATGTGCTTTCCCCCATCTCCGGAACCGTCATGATGCGTCACATGGCATTGGGCGACTATGTGAAGGAAGGTTCCGCCCTGTTCCAGGTGACCGATCTAAGGAAAGTCTGGGTGATGTTTGATGCCTACGAAAGTGACTTGCCCTGGATCAAAAGGGGGGACCTGGTAAAATTAAGCATTCCGTCTATTCCCGGTAAGGAATTTGAGGGAAAGGTGGCATACATTGATCCCTTTATCGATGCAAAGACCCGGATTGCCCAGGTGCGGGTCGAATTGCCCAATCCCGGATTGGAACTAAAACCAGAGATGTTTGCCAATGGGGTGCTTCATTCAAGCATGGCCGGATCTTCCACGCCGATCCAGTCGGCGGGAACCGTGTTCACC
>CBDTYO010000243.1:0-6403 GCA_965364615.1 uncultured Bacteroidia bacterium | reverse complement strand
TACTGTTTTGACATCACTGTGTTTTGTGATTCATTTTTGTATTATTTATATTTAATATCATGGCATTATACTGTGAATATTACAAATTTAAAAATTTAATCGACAGTACAATAAAAATCAGAAGCATGGAGAGGGGGATTCAGGCCGTCATCGGGGTTCCTGTTCTTCTTGTTTATCCCGGCGCCTCCGCCAGAAGATGATCAGCCAAATCAGGCCTGCACCTGCGGCTGCAAGAACCAGTACCAGGGGCCATGCCGTCTTTTCCCTGCCATCGGCATCCGGTCCGTAGCTTTGGCCCAGCTCCTGAGCCAGGTCTGCCTGGTCCGGGAAGAGATCCGACAAGATCTGTTCAATGTCCATCCTGCTCCTGCCTTTGTCTGCCAGATGGCGGTACAGGCTTTCGATCAGTTCCTCCACGGTGTAGATCCCTTCCTGTCGCAAATCCAGCTGGCTGAGGATCTCCTGTACATCCCCGGAGCTGCTTTGGGCCAATTCCCTGTGTACCCGGTCCACTTCCAGGGGCTGCTTCAGGCTCTCCAGCATGGCCTTTCGCACCTCCTCCATCTCAAAACCCTCTGCTTCTGCCACCTCTTCCAGGTGCCTCAGCAATTCCCCGTCATTGGTAATGCCTCTATCCTCCAGGTCCAGCTGAAGCAGGTAGTTTTTCAAAGCTCCCTCGCTGTTTTCTACGAGATTTTGTCTCAGAAGTTCGGCATCCCCGTGGGAAATCACATCCGATAATATGGCGTCCACTTCATTCTTCGGGTAGGACAAAGGACCTGCCTGCTCATATACATGTTCGAAAAGTTCCTGATAGCTGGTGATCCCTTCCATTTCCAGATCCAGGTTCTCCAGTACTTCTTTCAGCGCTCCTTCAGAATTCTCTGTCAGTTCCTGTTTAAGAAGGGCGGGATCTCCCTCGGATACTTCGCCGGCCAGTTCAAGGGCACTGATGCCGGCCGCAGCTTCCATGGAGGGATCTGCCGGAGGCGCTTCCTGTTCCTGCACATGGACTTCTGGTTCCACTTCTGCTCCTTCCGGTTGGCTGCCAGCCACAGTTATCCTGTTCCTGTGTATGTTCCCCTCCTCATCGATCATGGTAATTTCCACCTCGCTGATGCCGGGCAGGGGAATGATCTCCAGGTCGGCCCTGCGCCTGTCAAGTTCAATGGTTTCTGTACTTACCAGGACGGAATCCTGGTAAGTCCTCAGGACCAGCGTGCTTCCCCTGGGCACCCTGACAGGAACATTCAGGACCTCACCTGCCAGTCCTTCATACATGTCATCTCTTAACTGGATCTGGCTGTCCTCTCCCTCAAAGACCTTCACCGGTTTTTCCTCCAGTGCCAGGGTAATATCCTCGTCCAGTTGGATTCCCTCTTTATTGGACCCGGTGGTAATGCGCAGGGGCCTGATCAGCTCCTCATAGCCCTGTCCCGCAAAATGCAGTTCATAGATGCCCTGTTTGAGGGCAAAGCCGAAGTCGCCATCCTGTCCGGGCCGGGTAAATAGCAGGGTGTCTCCGGCATCTGCATCGACCACATAGATGCTCATGCGGGTGGAATCCATGCTGCCATCCTCGGTGACAAGATTCCCGCTCACATAATACATCCGGGGATTGTTGACCGAATAGATGTCCACATAGTAGATGTCGTGCTGACCCACTCCCCGGGGACTATAGACGGAATAATAGGCATTGTTGCCATGGTTGATGGGCTGGAAATGCAGATCGTTGTCGGTGGTGTTTATGGGGTAGCCGATGTTCACGGGTTCTCCCCAGGATCCGTCGCTGTTCTTTTTGGAATAGAAAATATCATAGCCTCCCATGTTGTAATGTCCGTACGAGCTGAAATAGAGGGTCTGTCCATCTTCGCTGATGTAGGGACTCTCTTCATTGTACGGACTGTTGATGGTGGCTCCCAGGTTTTGAGCCGGGCCCCAGCTTCCGTCTGCCTGTTTTTGGGATACGTAGATATCAAGCCCGCCATAGGTGCCTTTGCGGTTGCTGGTAAAATACAGGCTTTGGCCGTCTTTGCTGAAGCAGGCATGAGATTCCCAGTATTTGGTGCATATGTTCTCTCCCAGTTTTACGGCCGGAAGCCACAGGCCATCTTCCAAGCGGCTGTAGTACAGGTTCCCGATGTAGTCATCATCGTAATAGAGGATCATTTCGGAGCCATCATAGGAAAGGCATACGGGATAGATATCTTCATCAAATCCCAGGCTCTGGGTGATGATCTGCGGGTAGGACCAGCCCTCTTCGGTTTTTTCTGTGTAAAATGCTCCGTCGTAGAAGGGCAGTTCGGTCACAAAGGCCATTTTGCTTCCATCGCCTGAGATAACGGGCCTGATATCCGGATACCGCGTATTGATGATTTCATCCAGGAGGGTGAGGTCAATGTCCACTGGCATGGTTTTCAGGCGCTGTGCATTTTTGCAGGATTGGATCTGGGCCTTGACCAATTCTTCATCGTACACTTCTTTGTCCATGACCTGCAGGAATTCCTCATAGGATTCTATGGCGTGGTTGAGCAGTTCATTCACCAGGTAGGCGTTGCCCAGGTGATAGAGCGCATCGGGTGGGGCGGTTCTCTCTTTGACGCTGTTTTCCTTATAGGCGGGATTGATATTTTCGCTGGCTTCCAGCAGGTACTGGATGGCCTTGTCTTTCTGGTAGGGGTCGTGCAGGAGACAGATCCCGATCTTATAGTTCAGATTGTCATTGCCGGGATCCTTTTCAAGAAGTTCCAGATAGAGGGGGAGGGCATCTGCATATTCTTCAAAAAGGAACCAGGATTCCGCATCGAGGAAAAGGGTACGGGTGGAATCCCGCTGTGCCAAAAGGAGGGTATGAAAAGAAAGGAACACCAGAATGGACAACGGGAGGATTCTTCTCATGAGACTTAGCAATTTTGCTAAATTTAGTCAAAAATTCCCTTTATATCTTCCTGAAATTCCGGGCGATTATTAACAGATCGTGGTAGGTGCGGTAATCCTTGGAATAGACCACATTGATCTCATTTATTCTTTCCGGGGTAAGGCTTTTTTCGGGAAGATGGATCCCCGGATTCAGGATGCCTTTTTTCAGCTTGGGCAACTCGGGCGAGGCCGGCTGTTCCGAGGGAAGGTAGCCTACCCAGGTGCAGTTCCCGATGAGCACCCTGAAGGTGTTCCCCACGCTTTTGAAATGTCCCCTGACAAAGAGAAACCAGAGGGGGAAGGTGAGCAGAAGCACCAGGGCGGCGGCGGCATCAAAAAGCCGCTTGTTTCTGCGGTTGGCTGGCTTGCCGATGGAGTTGAAGTGGATGGTGTAGAGGTCCCCCGCCGTGTTGATGGAGTTGCTGCCTATCACAGACATGCTCTCGGGAGGTGCAATCTTAAAGTCCACAGAGGTGCCGATGAGCCGCGACATGATCCGGATGATGCTTCTGGAAGGCAGGTCTTTGGAACAGAAGACGATCTCATCCACGCGGTGGACGGAGATGATCTCATCGATCTGTTCTATGTGTCCCAGGTACATGTCCTGGGCAGCATCGCCTGGATCCTGATCGGCAGCTGTCGGGTGCACGAATCCGACGATCTGGGGCCTGGCCTGGGTTTCGCGCAAAAGGGCACTCACCCTGGTTGCTTCATCTTCCCTGCCCACCAGGACCATCTTTTTTTGCCGGTTCAGGTCGATCTCATAGTCCCTGATCCCTGCCAGGTGCATTAAGAATCTAATGCCCAGGGTACTCAGAAGGGCCCACAGCGATCCCAGGAAGATCAGGGCCCTGGAATATCTCCATTCCAACGGGAGGAGGGCATACACCACCAGGATGGTCAACAGGCCCGCCAGCCACCCTTTCAGAAAGGCAAGCAGCTTCAAGGGCCGGTCATACGCCCCTGCATAGTAGAGCGAGATCAGCCAGATGAGGATGTAAGCCGGGACCACCACGTGCAGGAAGCGCGGAGGGTAATAGTCCACCGCATCAAACCTGACCTTTTCCCACATGGGGAGCACGAACAGGTAGCCCAGGTAGATGATCGCCCCATCCAGCAGGGGCCTGTAGATGCCCAGCAGGAAACGTTTGAGCAGTGACAGGGTGGCCCGGAAATAAATGGCCACATGGATCAGAATGCGGAAGGTACGTGCCTTCCGGGAGGTAAAATGCTTGCCCGCAAAGACGATCATCGCCTGGTAGAACATCTTCACATAGTTGAGGCTCCCTTTTTTGGTGCTTTCCCCTTTGTAATGGATGATGGTGGTTTCCGGGAAATAGTAGTTGAGGTAACCTGCCCGGGTGATCCGGTAGGAGAGATCGATGTCCTCCCCGTACATGAAGAATCTTTCATCCAGCAAACCTGTTTGCTCCAGGGTTTCCCTGCGGAGGAACATGAAGGCACCTGCCAGCACATCCACCGGGTGTGTCTCATCCTTGTTCAGGTGGCCCAGGTGGTATTGGCCAAACCGCCTGGATCGCGGAAAGAGGGATGCGAGCCCGAACATTTTGTAAAAGGAGACGGCGGGAGTGGGTAGGGCCCTTTTGGATTCCGGAAGGAATTCTCCTTTGCCATCAATCATTTTCACCCCCAGCGCGCCTGCATCCGGATGAGCGTCCATGAAATCAATGCATTTGAGCAAGCTGTCCTCCTCCACCACCGTATCCGGATTCAACAGCAGCACATAGCGGCCCCTTGACTCCCTGATGGCCTGGTTGTTGGCCCTTGAGAAACCCAGGTTCTTCTCATTCACAAGGACCTTGACCCAGGGAAATTTCTGGCGCAGCTCTGCCACCGATCCATCCACCGAATTGTTGTCTACCACGAATACCTCGGCCCTCATTCCCTTCGCACCTGACCCACCTTCCTTCAGCCTTTCCATGGCCTGTTGCACCGAATGCAGGCACTGGACCAGGAAATGCTTCACATTGTAGTTGACTATGATGATGGATAGATCCATGTGAAATGCTCGCTGCGCGAGGGTGGTTTTACTCGTTGCGATCGTGTTGGTATGTCAGAATGCTCGCTGCGCGATCGTTATTGGTTATTGTCAATGGTTTAACGAATATTTGTGGGGGAATATTGGCTAGGGCAGGTCGATTTCGCGCTGCTTTCGCAGGAGATCCTCCATATCTTCACGTTCCCGGATCAGGTAATCCTTGCCCTGGTGGATCATCACTTCGGCCGGACGGAACCTGGAATTGTAGTTGGAGGACATGGCATAGCAATAGGCACCTGCATTTTTAAACAGCAGGAAGTCCCCTTCCGAGGCTTCGCTGATCTTCCGGTTCCATCCAAAGGTGTCTGTTTCACAAATATACCCCACCACCGTATAGATCCGGGTCTTGCCACCGGGTTTGCTCACATTGATGATTTCGTGATAGGCATCGTAGAACATGGGTCTGATGAAGTGGTTGAGACCTGTATCAAGGCCTGCAAATACCGTGGAGGTCGTTTGCTTGATCACGTTGACCCGGGCCACGAAATATCCTGCCTCGCTGACCAGGAACTTGCCGGGCTCAAACACCAGGGTCAGCTGCTTTCCGTATTCCTCGCAAAAGCTGTTGAAGCGGGCACTCAGGTGTTCCCCCATCTGTTCCACGTCTGTCTCCACGTCGTCTGCCCGGTAAGGCACCTTGAACCCGCTTCCGAAGTCCAGGTACTCCAGGTCGACGTCGTATCCCCAGCGGACAGCCGTCTCGAACATGATCTCCGTGGCCCGGAGGAAGACTTCCACATCCAGGATATCGGACCCCGTATGCATGTGAATCCCCTCCACTTTCATCTGGTTGGCCTCTACAATGCGATGCACATGGGGCATCTGATGGATGGAGATGCCGAATTTGGAGTCGATGTGACCGGTGGAGACTTTGTGGTGGCCTCCTGCCAGCACATGGGGATTGATGCGGATGCACACCGGGACTTCCGCCCCGTATTTGTGTCCGAATTCCTCCAGGATGGCGATGTTATCGATGTTGATCCGGACCCCCAGCTCCACGGCTTCTTCTATCTCTTCGATGGACACGCAATTGGGGGTATAGAGGATGTCGCGGGGGGCAAATCCTGCCTTCAGGCCCAGGCTGACTTCCTGCACGGAAACAGCATCCAGCCCGGAGCCCAGTCCGCGGAAGAGCTTCAGCACATTGATGTTGGTCAGGGCCTTGCAGGCAAAGTAGATCTTCACCCGGGTGGAGCTGAATGCCCGGGTGATCCTTTGGTACTGGCTGATCATCCGGGCAGATTCATATATGTAGAGGGGCGATCCGTGCTTCTCGGCCAGGCCGACCACAGGAATGCCATCTATGACATATTGGTTCTTTTTAAGTTCCATGCTTGCTGTTTTTAAAGGTCTCCTCGAAGGAGGTGCGGTTCAGGAGGGAGCGCCCCAGGGTCACTTCGTCGGCATATTCCAGGTCATCGCCAA
>CBDTYO010000242.1:0-6448 GCA_965364615.1 uncultured Bacteroidia bacterium | reverse complement strand
CATCGAATAAATATACAGATATAATTCCGTTGTTTCCGCCGGTGGAGGGTGAAGGTGATGACAGGATGAGGAAAAAAAAGAAACTCGCCCTTATTTAGAACTATTCTACGCCTAACTTGTTAAGAGTGTACAATTTGAATCGCATGTATAAAAATAAGTCACTGAAAGCATTACAGGTTTTGTTTTTCCTGATGGCCGGTGCATGGGTGCATGCACAACAAGACCCTGTGGATAGCCTGAAAGCAGTTCTGCAGGAGACAGAAGTGGACACCCTCAAGGTGAATATCCTCAATGGGCTGGCCGATCACCTGTATGCCTCCGATCCGGAGGGAGCCATCAGATATGGCAGGATGGCCAAGGACCTGGCCGAAAGCAGCAACTATAAAGCGGGACTGGCCTTTGCCCATAAGAATATTGGATTGGGGCATTACATGCTGGGGGATTTTAAAGAGGCACTGGTAAACTGGGATGCTTCCATGGTACTGGCCCGTGAGTTGAATGATAACAGTCTTATCGCCAACGTTCTGAGCAACCAGGGGGGGGTATTTTATCACACAGGAAATGATGTTCAGGCCATTGACAATTACCTGTCGGCCCTGAAGATTGCAGAGGAACTGAATGACAGGAAGCGGATAGGAACCCTTCTAATGAATATTGGCCTGGTATACCTGGATCAGTCTTCAGCCCTGGATCTGGCGCGTGATTACTGCTTGAGGGCTGTCGCCGTAGGCGAATCTATCGGTTACACTGACCTGGTAGGATTGGGTAGCCTGAACCTGGGACAGGTGTATATGAAAATGGAAAACTATGATTCTGCCTTGTACTATTACGATAAAACGTTGATCACCCTTACTGGTGGACAGCATGTTTCTACGGTCTACAATGATATTGGGACCATTTACGCTGAGCAAGGAGAATTCCCGACAGCCCTGAAATACCATTTCGATGCGCTGGACCTGGCCCGGCATGAAAATGCCCAGTATCAGGAGACCTCAATTTTGCTGGGCCTGGGATCAACGTATGAAAAGCAGGGCAAACTGAGAAAGTCAATAGAATATTATCAGCTCGCCATGGAACTGGCGCAGGGAATCGGCGCGGAACCTGAGTTATCAAGTGCCTATAAGGGACTGTCCGATGCCTATGCAGCACTTTCAGATTTCAAGAACGCCTTTAAATACATCAACCTGCATATTGACCTGGACAATGCCACCTTACAAAAGGAAACCGAGAATAAAACCAATACGCTGATGTTCTCATATCAGCTGGATAAAAAGCAGAATGAGATCGTCCTCCTGGAGCAGGATAAAGAGATCGAGCAGTTAAAAAGCAAAAGACAAAGGGCCATGCTTTTCAGCATTGGTGGCGTGGGATTATTGCTGCTGGTACTTGCCGGGGGGCTATATAACAGGATGAATTTTATCCGGAGGACCAATCAGCAGATCCAGGCCCAGAAGGACGAGATTGAATCTCAGCGCGATGAGATCCAGGCTGCCAGAGACAAGATACAGGAGCAGCACGACATGGTGTATTCCCAGAAAGAGATGATCACCGACAGCATATCCTATGCCGAGCGAATCCAGTCCGCCCTGCTTCCTTCCAAATCCGTGCTGGATGAAATGATGGGGGAATATTTTGTGATCCTGAAACCCAAGGACATTGTGAGCGGAGATTTCTACTGGGTCAAAGAGGTGCAGGATCATCTGGTGATCGTGGGGGCCGATTGCACGGGCCACGGGGTCCCAGGCGCATTTATGAGCATGCTGGGAATGACCCTGCTGAATGGTTTGATCAACGACAGGTGCTTCGATGCCCCCAGCGCAATTCTGGAAAGTCTCAGGCATAAGATCAAGGTGATGCTGGACCAGGATGGGGCTACGGACGAGCAGAAAGACGGCATGGATGTGGCTCTGGCCATACTCAATAAAAAAACCAGGGAGGTTCACTTTGCGGGGGCTAACAACCCGCTCTATATCGTCCGGAACAAAGAATTGGGAACGGGGAAAGATCTGGAAGCTTTTGCTTCCAAGGAAAATGGAAAATTCCAGCTGTTTGAGATCAAGGGAGACAAGCAGCCTGTGGGCACCCACTGGGAGGAGACGCCTTTTACCACCCACTCCATTTACCTCCGGGAGAAGGACTCCATCTACCTGTTTTCTGATGGTTTCATAGACCAATTCGGGGGTGAGAAGAGAAAAAAATTCATGAGCGGGAACTTCAAGAAGTTGTTGCTCTCGGTTCAGGAGGAAAGCATGGACAAGCAGGCCCAGATTCTTGAAGAAACCTTTGAATCCTGGCGCGGAGATGTAGAGCAGATCGACGACGTGAGTGTCATCGGTGTGAAGATCTGATGGCATTAACAAGGTTCTGATCCTTATGATCCCCTGACCTTTCTCAAATATCCATAACTATCACACATATTGTGTGTTTCATCAATTTTATGATTTCGTTAACAAATAGATCCAATGAATATTAAGAACTTGTCTATTCTTTATTTAGACTAATTAAAAGGAATAGTAAAAAATAAGAACATAATCTTAGCCGCATAAACCACATACACATGAAAAAATTTTACCGCGTTCAACGTAGTGCTTATATTTTTTTCCTCACTCTTCTTATTTCACTTCACCTGCCCCTCCGTGTTTTTGCAGCCCCGGCGGACGGGGATCTTGTGATCTATGTCTCCTGCGTGGAAGACCTGGGCGACGGAACGTTTATGGCCTATTTTGGCTATGAGAATACCACCCCGGATACCCTGACAGTGCAGGATAAGAAAAGTTACATTGCTTACAACTATACCCGGGATGAGAAATATGTAGTGAACACCTTTGCTCCCGGTGTACATGAAAAGGTGTTCAGTCAGGTGTTCAATGACGACGACTGGGTGAGGTGGACCGTGAAGGTTGCCGGGAGCGCCGATGTGAATGCCATGGCAGACGTTAATTCGTCCCGCTGTGTGGAGACGCTGCCCATCATTCCTTACTATGCTCCCCCCGAGGGCGGAAAAGTGTTTGAATCCAAGATCGGTGCCGAACTTACTTCACTCTATGAAACCTACAGCTTTGATCCTGCAGGCTTCACCGGGGTCAGTGACAATATTTACCAGTTGGATGGAACCAAGGTTCTGATCGAGGTGGTGGCTGAGGACGGCCAGTATCTGAATATGGTTGATTCTCTGAATCTACTTGGATTTGCCCTCGTTACAGATGAGCCTTCATTGAACCGCGCCACAGGATGGCTGGAAATTGGGGATCTCCTGCTGCTGAACGAAATGTTCCCCCTGAACTACGCCAGGCCTGTCTACCCGGGCATCGGGAATTTCGAGGTGCCACCCACCGGGCTGGTCAACAGCCAGGGTGATCGGGCCATGCGTTCCGATTTTGCCCGCCTGGGATATAATATCAACGGCGCCGGTGTAAAAATCGGGGTACTCTCCAACAGCTACAATACCCTGGGGAAAGCCCTGGAGGATGTAGGCAACGGAGATTTGCCCGGAGCCAACAATCCCAACGGTTACCTGGACGAGGTGGATGTGTTGCTGGATGTTACGCCCACCTTTGGCACCCTTTCAGATGAAGGGAGGGCCATGCTTCAGATCGTACACGATATTGCTCCCGGAGCCGAACTGGCATTCCGCACCGGATACCTGGGAGAACAGGACATGGCTGTAGGCATTCAGGAACTGGCCAATGCCGGATGTGATGTGATTGTGGACGACCTGACCTATATTACCGAGCCCTTTTTCAGGGATGGCGTGATTTCCCAGGCCATCGATCAGGTGGTCGCAGACGGGGTGGTCTTTTTCTCATCAGCAGGAAATTTCGGCAACGCTTCTTACATGGCTGACTTTGTCGCTGCCCCGGCCCCCGGAACCATTCCCGGAGTGGTGCATGATTTTGGCGGCGGGGATGTCTTTCAGGCGGTAGAACTGCCGGAAGGCACCTACACCCTGGTGCTTCAATGGGACGATAACTCGCAGGTGGATATGGCCACTACCACAGTGGACCTGGACCTTTACCTGTCCAACGATGAAGGAACCGCCCTGCTCGGTTTTAACCGGGAGAACATAGGAGGATTTCCCATCGAGGTGATCCCCTTTTCTGTGGAAGGGGACACTGTTCTGACCAATATCGTTATTTCCAAAGCAGCCGGGCCGGATGTGCCTGTTTCTTTTAAGTACATCATGTTCCGCGGCAGCTCCCAGTTTAAAATGCTGGAACACGTGCAGGGTACCTCAACCATCGTAGGGCACCCCAATGCGGCAGGAGCCATTGCCGTAGGAGCGGTTCGCTATGACAAGAACCCTGTGTACAGTCCTCTGGACTACGTGGAGCCAGTCATTATGTCCTTTTCCTCTGTGGGAGGAACTCCTGTGAACGGGGTGGTTCGAAGCAAACCAGATATTACGGCACCCAACGGGGTTAATACCACCGTCGACCTGGGCAACGGGGACTGGATCGATCCTGTAGATCCCGATTCAACCTATCCCAATTTCTTCGGGACCTCGGCAGCCTCACCCCATGCCGCAGCGGTTGCCGCACTGATCATCGAAGCAAGGACGAAGTTTGTTCCCAGCAGTCCGCTCGATCCGGCAGGGATCAAGGCCCTGATGCGTAGCACCGCCCTGGATATGGATGCCCCAGGAGTAGATTTTGTTTCCGGTTCGGGATTTCTCAGGGCCGATGAAGCCATTCTCACCTTTGCCAATCCTTCTCCTTATGTTTTGAACCTGATTCCAGAGGCAGGAGGGCCCGTGCCCGGCGAATCGCTGGATTCCATTTCTTTTACCATCAGCGGTGATTATTTCATTGATGATACACAAGTATTGTTCAGGGGCGATCCCCTCACCAGCGGTGTGGTGGTCGAGGATGATCAAACCATTTTGGTGGATAGCGAGGGTTTTCTGGGGAATCCTGTCGTACAGGCCTATACGCCGGCCATCTCGGAAAGCGGGCTGGACGGGGGATTTTCAGACTCTACCTATTTTTCAGACCCCATTGTACAAAACATTGTGATCGCAGCCAATGGCGCTACCAAGAAATTTGGAGAGGCGCTTCCTGATTTTTCCGCAGAGGTATTTATGGTGACCGTAGGCAACGATACCCTGTCATTTGCGGAAGCCATTTCCGACACACTGATGAGTCAGGCAGAAGCTGACAGATTATCCACACTTTCCTTTGCAATTGCTGCCACTGGTGCCTCTGATGCAGGCGAATACCTGATCCAGCCTGCTCTGGATCCTGTCTTTGATGTGGAAAATCCACAAACAGAACTGGACATTGCGATTACTGAAAAGTTCAAGCTGCAATATGTAAACAGCAGCCTGGTGGTAGAAAAACTGGCCCTGAAGATCACTCCCCAGGATCTCACGTTGACCTACGGTCAGGCATTGCCGGAGAGCGGCATTGATTTCCTCTATGAAATTGCAGATTCAAGCGTCGTGCTTGAAGACCTGGGCCTGGTGCTGGCAGAGGTGGAAACCGAACACACCGGGGCCCTCACCAATGAGATCTCATTGGTCAGGGGTGTCGCCCTTGTCAATGGAATACCCGTGCTCAGGGGAACGGCCCTGGTTAACGGAGTTACCATGCTCCGTGGTACTGCCCTGGTCAACGGTGTGGAGGTCACGGTAGAGGTCATAGGAACTGATACCACTGTCTACGTGGCTGGAGAGGCAATCACCAGCGGAGGACCCCTGGCCAGGGGAGTAGCCCTGGTGAACGACCTTCCCTTTGTGAATATGACGGATATCATACGAGGCGTGGCCCTGGTCAATGGAGAAAATCTGACCATCGATGAAGGGTTCATCACCGAATTAAACGGGGTGGCCCTGGTCAATGGAATTCCTGTGAAACGCGGGGTGGCCCTGGTCAATGGCGTGGCCCTTGTGAACGGATTTGAGATCAGGGTGGAAGAAGGCGTCACCACCATAGTAGGGGGTGATCCCGTGCCTGCCGATGGGGTGGCCGTGGTCAATGGAATAACCTTTATCCGGGGCACTGCCCTGGTGAACAGTGGCAACATCCTCCGTGGTACTGCCCTGGTGAATAACCTGGAAGTGCCCATGGAAAACGGAATACCCAGTTTCCGGGGAACGGCCCTGGTCAATGAGGTAGCCCTGGTCAATGGCATACCCATGTTCCGCGGCACGGCCCTGGTGAATAACCTGGAAGTGCTGGTAGACGAGGGAGAGGTGACCCAGGTGCTGGAAAACGGAAGCGAAATACTCAACGGAGGGGCCCTGACCAACGGCCTGGGCTTTATCCGGGGCGTGGCCCTGGTCAATGCAGGCGGCCTGCTGCGGGGCACTGCCCTGGTGAACGGTGTTGCCCTGGTTAACGAGAGCACTTTCAGCGATGATGTGGTGAACCTGGAAAACATGAATATGATGGCCAGTGCCACCGCCCTGGTCAATGTTCCTAATTTGCGGGGTACGGCCCTGGTGAACGGA
>CBDTYO010000241.1:0-6636 GCA_965364615.1 uncultured Bacteroidia bacterium | reverse complement strand
TCCGGATTCATCGATCATTTTCTTGGCGATATCGGCATTGGTGCCCTGCAGGCGGACGATGATAGGCACCTTAATATCACCAATGTTCTGGTAGGCATCCACCACTCCCTGGGCCACCCGGTCGCACCGCACAATCCCACCAAAGATATTGATCAGTATGGCCTGCACATTGGGATCTTTCAGGATGATCCTGAATCCGGCTTCCACCGTTTGGGCGTTGGCTGTTCCTCCCACATCCAGGAAATTGGCCGGCTCACCCCCCGAAAGCTTGATGATGTCCATGGTGGCCATGGCCAGTCCTGCCCCGTTGACCATGCAGCCCACATTTCCATCCAGTTTGATAAAGTTCAGGTTGAATTTGCCTGCTTCCACTTCCGTGGGATCCTCTTCGTTCAGATCCCTCATGGCTGCATAATCGGCATGCCTGTAAAGGGCATTGTCATCAATATTCACCTTGGCATCGGCGGCCATGATCAGGTTATCGGAAGTCTTGAACACAGGATTTATTTCGAACAGGGAGGCGTCCGACTTTTCATAGGCCTGGTATAGGGCCATGGCAAACTTGCTCATCTCCTTGAAAGCCTGTCCCGATAGACCAAGATTGAAGGCGATACGCCGGGCCTGAAAGGCCTGGATCCCCGCTCCGGGATCCACTTCTTCCTTATGGATCAGGTGGGGAGTCTTTTCTGCAACGGTCTCGATATCCATCCCGCCTTCGGTGGAATACATGATGATGTTTTTTCCGCTTTCCCGGTTCAATAAGACACTCATGTAAAATTCCTGTGGATCGCTCTCTCCCTCATAATAAATTCCTTGTTCCACAAGCACTTTGCGAACCAGCTTTCCTTCCGGTCCAGTCTGATGGGTGACCAGGTTCATTCCCAGGATCTCCTCGGCATATTGCTTCACCTCATCAAGCGATTTGGCGATTTTTACACCTCCTCCCTTGCCCCGCCCCCCGGCATGGATCTGGGCCTTCACGGCCCAGGTGCAGGCACCGGTTTCTGCCTGTATATT
Organism: uncultured Bacteroidia bacterium; assembly: GCA_965364615.1. Classification (GTDB taxonomy): domain Bacteria; phylum Bacteroidota; class Bacteroidia; order Bacteroidales. The sequence goes on along the minus strand of CBDTYO010000241.1, from coordinate 5,619 downwards.
GCGGGCAGCATCATAGGCTTCCTGCGGGGTGTGCGCCACGCCGCCTGAAGGAACTTTTACACCAAACTGTTTCAGAATCTGTTTGCCCTGGTATTCGTGGATATTCATAGCGATGAGTTGTTTCTGCAAATTTAGCAAAACAAGGGACAGTCAAAAGTCGAAATGAAAAAGTAATTTTGTCGGAAACCCTGTCACATGAGAAAACTGCTGAATGAAGAACTTGACCGCCTGACCGTTGATGAATACAAAAAGGTGGAAAAGATCCCTGTATGGGTGGTCCTGGATAATGTCCGCAGTCTGAACAACATTGGTTCGGTATTCCGGACGGCGGATGCTTTTCGTCTGCAAGGAATTTTTCTATGCGGCATCACTGCTACCCCACCGCACAGGGAGATCCACAAAACTGCCCTGGGTGCCACCGAGTCGGTCACTTGGGAATACAGAAAGGAAACCCGTGAAGCCATTGCTGAACTGAAAATGAAAGGATGCCGGATCCTGGCCGTGGAGCAAGCAGAGGGAGCTGTCAGGCTGGACCAGCTGAAACTGGCGAAGGATGAAAAGTATGTCCTTGTATTAGGACATGAAATACGCGGGGTGGATCAGCAGGTGTTGGATATGAGCGATCTCTGCATAGAAATTCCCCAGTTTGGCACCAAGCATTCGCTCAACATCTCGGTGGCTGCAGGGATCGTCATCTGGGAGGTATTCCGGGGTCTCGGGGGGAAATGAAAAAACCGCCCGGGGTTACCGGACGGTTTTCAGAATTTGACTTCTTATATTTTCTTAAACAGTAGTTTACTGAACAATGGCTTTGAATGCAGGCTCCTCAAACAGCTTGGCAAATTCAAGGTCCTTCACTGCACGGTTTTTGATAAACTGGGGATCGCCGCAGTTCTCAACAGCCAGCCTCAGGTTTTCGTAGCATACATCGGTCTTATCCTGCTTGGCAGCGATCACGGCCCTCAGGTAGTAACCCATGCCACCCCTCATCTCCATGTTGGCCAGCATTCTCCAGGCACCATCCAGGTCGCCGTTCAGATAGGTAGCCAGGGCAGCATTGTAAGAAGGCTCGCTTCCGAAGTAATTGACAGCGCTCTGATATTCACCTTCCTTGATTCCCACAATACCCAGGTTGTAGTTCACATCCGAACCGGCACCCATGGACGCGGTAAAGGCTTCTTTGGCAACAGCCACTTCTCCGTTTCTCAGAGCCACGGCTCCCATGTTGTTGTTGATGATGTCATGGTCCTTGATCTGCTTGGCAGCGGCGAAAGAAGCAGCAGCTCCTTCCAGGTCGCCCATGGCATACTGCACCTTGCCCTTGTTGTTGTGGGCGCGCAGGCATCCGGGGTGTTTCTCAGCGGTTTTGCTGTAGATGGCCAGTTTGGTTTCATTGTCATCCACCAGGGTGGCAGTATAGAGAAGCTCTTCCAATACCAGGGTATCGGGATTGCTTTTCCAAAGATCCTTCAGCTCTGCATCGCTCCATCCGATCTTGTCCATGTTCACCGTGAATTTGGACCTTCTCAGGATGGGAAGAATTTCTTCGGCAATCACTTCGTAGGCAGCCGAAAGATTCTTGATCTCCTGTTCGCGAACCACGGGGTCGGAATGCATACTGAGTACACGAAGGATCATCTCCTTGTCCTGGATGTTGGATGCTTCCATGGCTTTCTTAAAGCCTTCCCAGTCCTCAGGAGTAGTAAGGGTGCTCAACAGAGATTCGTCAACCTCCATTTCACTCTTTTTCATTTGTCCTGCCAGGTACTTGTCAGCAGTATTCTTACGTTGTTCTGAAAGCCTGGTATTCAGATCCAATGGTCCGTCCGGAGATGCATAAGCAGAAATCTCGATGCCTTTCAGATCGAGCCTTTCATTCTCATTCGCGTTCTTCAGGGTTTCATTCAGCTTGACAATCTCCTCTTTTGTAATCTCTGAGTTTCTGACGTTGGCCCGGTTGATGACATATTTGATGTCGGCCTCGTAAGATTCAGGAACAATTTGTTTGAACTGATTTCCGAAAAGGATGGTCTTCGGATTGTTCTGCACCAGCAAGGGAGTTACAATGATCCCGTCAGCCAGTTTCACATCACCCAGGTCAGCAGTCTTGTCCTTGATGGCTGCAGACACGGTGAAATAGAGCTCTGACATCATCATGGGCTCTTCGTAGCTGAAACTACTTGAAATACTGGCATTGCCACCGCCATCAAAACTGATGGGTTTGTTATTATCAGTAACATCTTCACCCTGAAGCACGAGGGGCTCAAGGGTTTTCTCACCACCTTCGTATCTGAGTACGGGAGTCAGGGTTACCACAGCTTTTTTGTTAAAATACTTTGCGGGATAGTTTACGTCGACTTTATAGTCCACATCGCCTCCATGCATCTCCAATACAGAGGGGGTTACTTGGTAGCCTACCATGCCAGAATCTTTGACCATTTTGTTCAGGCCACCACAACTGCTCAGAACTGCAGCTGCGAGAATAAAAATCGCAAGGTTTTTGAGGTTTTTCATGTCAAATCTTGTTATTTGATGATTACTTAATGATTTCAAGTGGTTAACTTCAATTAGTACGGTGCAAAACTAATAATGTTTTTGATAAATATAAAGAATTCTAAGACGAATGCCATGAGAATTCACAAAATAAGCATATTCATGCCCGGACCATATTTCCCATCGAGGATCACTTTTTTAAGTTGTTGATAGTCTGAGTTATTATTAACGAAGTCAAGATGGGTGGTATCGATCACCAGAATTTTCAACTCCCTTTGTGATTTAAAGAAGCCGAAATAACCATCCTGCACCTCTTTAAGATATTCCGGCCGGATGTTTTTTTCATAGGATCTCCCCCTGCGGTCAATGTTCTTAAGTAGCTTATCCACAGTAACATGCAGATAAACATAGAGGTCTGGCACGGGTACCTGAAGTTGGATAATGGAAAAAAGCTTCTCAAAAAGTTTCATTTCATCATCCTTCAGATTGTGTTTGCTGAAAATAAACGATTTGGCCAGGAAATAATCGCTGATCACCGATTGGCCGAACAGATCGGGTGGCCCCAGCTCCGTTTTAATTTGCTGGTATCTCTCGGCAAGAAAAGATAGTTCCAGCTGAAACGCATAGCGTCCAGGATCCTCATAAAACTTGGCCAGGAAGGGATTGTCATTGAATTCTTCCAGCATCAGGCGGCTTCCGGTTTCCTCCGCCAGCATGGTGGCCAGGCTGGTTTTGCCGGCCCCGATGTTCCCTTCAATGACTAGATACCTGTATTCCAATTACTTGCCTTGCTTAAAACTCCGGAACAAAATCCATGTTCTTATAGATAAAGGCCCAGACATCGGTGTACTCCTGGATCACCATATCAGTGGGTTTTCCTGCGCCGTGTCCTGCGTCTGTGTTGATGCGTATCATGACCGGATGGCTTCCGTTGTAATTTTCCTGAAGGGTAGCCGCGTATTTGAACGAATGGGCAGGTACCACGCGGTCATCATGATCACCGGTGGTCACCAGGATGGCTGGATATTCCCTGTCCGAAGAAATATTGTGAAGGGGCGAATAGCTCATCAGGTATTTAAACTGTTCAGGATCGTCCGATGAACCGTAATCCACGGTCCAATAGCGGCCAATGGTAAATTTGTGGAAGCGGAGCATGTCCATGACACCCACCATGGGAATGGCAGCAGCAAAGAGCTCGGGTCTCTGGTTGACCACGGCGCCGACCAGCAGTCCGCCATTGGATCCGCCATAGATGGCCAGGCGTTTGCTGGAAGTATAGTTTTCATTGATCAGGAATTCGGCTGCCGCAATGAAGTCATCGAAAACATTCTGTTTCTGCAGGACCGTTCCGGCCTTGTGCCATTCTTCTCCGTATTCTCCTCCTCCCCGGATATTGGCCAGTGCAAAAACACCTCCCTGTTCGAGCCACACAGCCCGGGTGGTGCTGAAAGAAGGGGTCATGGAGATGTTAAATCCCCCATAGCCGTATAAGAGGGTGGGATTTGTTCCATCCAGTTCCAGTCCTTTCTTGTGCACGATGAACATGGGGACCTCGGTACCATCCTTGCTTGTATAGAATACCTGTTTGGTGTCATAGGCTTCCGCATCGAAGTCTACCTCCGGGGTATAAAACAGTTCGGAAATATTCTCCCCTATATTGTATTTGAAGATGGTGGTGGGGTAGTTGAAAGAGGTAAAGCTGTAAAAGGCCGTATTATCTTCCATTTTGCCGCTGAATCCACCCAATGAACCAATCCCGGGAACAGAAACTTCGTGGAGCAGGGTACCATCCAGGTTATACACGTAGGCAGCATTCTTGGCATCCTGGATGAAGGTAGCAATGATTTTTCCTCCAGCCAGGGTGGCCGACTCAAGCACATCGGCCTGCTCGGGAATAATATCCACCCAATTTTCTGGGGAAGGATTGTTCAGATCAATGCCGATCAACCTGTACAGAGGTGCGTTGTTGTTGGTGAGCACATAGAGCATGTTGTCCTTGTTTCCCACAGGCGTGTAATCATCATCAAAATCCTTGTCCAGCCAGGTGAAGGGCTCGTCATTCAATCCGGCTTTTTTAAAGGCTATGGCATTTCCGCTGGTACTTTCCGTCACCGTCAGGAACATGTAGGCTTCGTCTTCGGTCACGCCCAGGCCAAATCCCCATTCAGGATTTGCCTCATCCTGATGGATCAACAGGTCTTCTGATTGTTCAGTCCCGATGCGGTGATAATATACCTTGGCATTGAGGTTGGCTGCCTTCAGCTCATCCCCTTCTTCGGGGGTGGCATAGCGGGTATAGAAAAAGCCATCCTTGTACCACGACATGCCAGAAAACTTGATCCACTTCAAGTAGTCCTCCAGGTCTTCTCCGCTTTCCACATCCTTCACGAAAAATTCCCGCCAGTCGGAACCTCCCTTGGAGATGGCATAGGCCATGTATTTCTGGTCGTTTGAGAAACTCAGGCCTGCCAGGGCCACGGTGCCATCTTCTGAAAACTCATTGGGATCCAGGAAAATTTCACCTTCCCCTTCCAGGCTCTTTTTTACATACATGATATCCTGGTTCTGGAGCCCCGTATTGTAGAAATAGAAATAGAGATCGCCTTCCTTGAAAGGGGTACTCATTTTGGGATAGTTCCAGATCTCGGTCATTCGTTCTTTCAGGGCATCCCTGAACGGGATCGACTCCAGGTAAGCAAAGGTGACTTCGTTCTGGGCCTCTACCCAGGCAGCGGTCTCCTCCGACATATCATCTTCCAGCCATCGGTAAGGATCGGGAACTTCGGTGCCGTGATAATTATCCACCACATCTCCCTTGGCAGTTTCAGGGTAATTGAAGGTAGCTCGTTGACTGCAGCCCATGGCAATTGCGATTAAAAGAATAGACAGTATTAGGTTTTTCATGACAGTGTTATTGATTGAATCAAAGCGTAGATTATGAAACTTTGAAATTACACAATTCTTCTTGAATTAAAGGAGGCAAAGCCCGGCAAAAGTAAAAGGCCACCCCAAACGGAATGGCCTCATACAAAGTCAGCTTGCAGATCAGTTATTTCTTTCTGGCTTGGGCAGAAGGGCCTTTCTTGAAAGCTTCAGTTTGCCATTCTTCTCATCTACGGCGATCAG
>CBDTYO010000240.1:0-6653 GCA_965364615.1 uncultured Bacteroidia bacterium | reverse complement strand
TGCTGGCAAACCACCACCACCACCACCACCACCCCTGGTTCATGACACAGTGGCTGGCCACAAGTTGAGGCCTTCCAGGCATCCAGTTCCTGATTCCATTGCGGGTTTCCGGCCATGATCTCTCCAGGGCAGAATTTGTATCCCACCTCATGCAGATCGTTGTTCAGTTTTTCCCCCAACTTCAGAAAATAGTTCCCATCCTTTTCGCTTAGCTTGCCTGGACCAGGATCAATGACCAGGGCATTGTCCTGGTCAGTGGCCAGGGTCTGTTCTCCCCGGCCCTGACTCCCCATGACCATGAAGGCGAAGCCCCTTGGAGCGGGACCAAGATCCTCCAGGGCCAATGCAATCAGCCGTTTATGAATGGCATCTCCCACGGAGCTGATAATGCTTGTCAGGGTGGCTGTATTGCTGCCACCTTCAATCAGGGCCAGGACCAGCACGGGCAAGCGCATGTAGATGCGCCTGATCTGATTCACTTCCTCTGCAGACTCAATTTCGCTGATCATGAAACCAATCAGGTTTTGCTGCATTCGAAGGATGTCCTCATATCCCACCACCAGGCCAATTTTGCGGTCTTTGCCGGGCAAGGCAATGTGGGAAATTCGTTCCCTTTTCATATGCAGCAAGCCTTCATAGATCAGGGCGGTTTCAGGGAGCTTGGCAATGGGGGCGGTCATGATCTCGATGACCCTTGTATCAGGATCCAATCCTGCTGCCAGCGCCCGGCTGTTCAGGTCATTGTTGGTGATCAAACCGATGATTTCGTTGTCCTGGGAGATGAACAGCACATTCCTTTTCTTTCGAGTCATGATCCGGGCGGCCTCCCTGATGGAGGTGCTGGCTGGGCATCTGAGAATTTCCCTGGCCAAAGAAACCAGGGGCTGGTTCATGAGCTGAAGGGTGGTCTGCAATTCCCTGGAAAGCAGTTTGCCTTCCCTTTTGTACTGCATTTGTGCACTTACCTCTTTGACCGTCAGGATATAGGCTGTCTGATCCGCATGGTCGATCCGGGAGGCTGAGATGACCACGTCCTTGTGGCTCCCGTCCTTGCATTTCAGGCCGATTTCGCAGGAAACGGTCTTTTTTGGATCCTTGAAGGAGTTGATCAGGGTGGACCATTTCAGATCGAAGAGCATTTCAAAGGTCATTTCCCTCACCTCGAAGGTATCGTAGCCGGAGAGCCGGCTGAACTTGATGTTGGAAAAGGTGAAAACCTGGTCCACCACCATCAGGGTGCCTTCACTGGCGGCCTGCACCAGTGTTCTGTATTTCTCCCTGGACCGGCGAAGCTCTTTTTCCGCATTTCGCCGCCGGTTTTCTATGCTGAAACTTTGCCGGATAATAAATAAAAGGATGGCGCTGAGAATGAAAGACATCAGCAGGGCTAATCTCAGCAAGCGTCTGCGGAGCAGGGCGATCTCCAGCCTCACATCTTCCAGGTAAATGCCTGTTCCGACCACCCAGGACCAGGGCTCATAGGCCCGCACATAGGATAGTTTGGGCACTATGCGGGTGCTGTCATCCTTCCATTGCCACATGTAGTCTATGAAACCTTCTCCCTGCTCTTCGACGAGCTTCACCGATTCCACAAAGAGCAATTTGCCATCCGGGTCCTCATAGTCATCCAGCGGGGTCCCCTCCAGTTCCTGGCGGTAAGGATGCATGATCATGACAGGCTGCATGTCGGTGATCCAGAAGTAATCCTTCAGTTCTTCTCCGTATCGCATTTTCTGCACCCTTTCCACAGCCATGGTCCGGGCAGAATCCCAGGCTATCAAACCATCAATGGCATCCTGGTGGTACTCATCGATGAGGCTGCAGGCTGAATTGGTCAATTCTGAAATCATTTCCTTCTTGCCCGCCATGATGGTTTTTTCGAAGCGGGGCAGAATCACCACAAAAATGGAAAGTATGAACAAACCGATGGCCAATGCAGAGAGAACTACAATGGATATGAATAAGCGGTTCAGACTGGGTTGAGGCATGGAAGGTATATCTTATCTGTATACTCTGATACGCTGGTTGTGCGTATCAAATATACAAAAACCCCTGCGGTGTTTGTGGCGGGTCACGGGAGGCACTCCCACCAAAGCCGGGAAACGTGGGATTTTCATCCCCCTGTATCCGTATTGTCTGAAGCGATCCTGCCAGACCACATAAAATCCACGGGGGTGTGCATGCCCTGTAAAACCCAGCTGGCAATTGTGCTTCTGCATAAAATCAAAATGGGATTCGAACTCTTTCTCCCAGGAATAGAATCCTTTTTTAAATCCCGAAAGGTTGGGGAAGGCATAATGGCTCAGCAGGATCCTGCATTCCGGAGTTTCCAGAACGGCAAATTCTGGCAGGGACTTCAGGAATTTCAGGTCCTCCGAACTGTAGTTGGGCTCAAGTTCATCATCGTGTATCCAAATGGAGTCAGCGGATAGTTCGGCCTGCTCGGCAGGGGGAAGGGCATACCAGTTTTCGGGGAAGGCAAAAACACCGGAATGTTGAGGGATCCTGCGGGCAGCGTGCATGTCATGGTTCCCGGGGATGATCCAATTGCATTTCTGTCTGACAAGCTGCAGCGAGGCGGCAGCATCCCGTTTTCTCCCATAGGTATAATAGGGCAGGCTGAATCCGGAAATATCACCCAGACAGATCAGCTGGTCATAGCCCCTTTTCTCTGCTTTGCGGAGGATTCTCTGGAGGCTTTCAAAATCCTCATGGATATCCGATATGAAGGCTAAGCGCATCCCGGAATGTTATTCACATTTCAAAATACGCTTTTTTATCAAAACCTCATGGCAGTTTCCGGCTACTGGCAGGCATCGTTGACTGTTCCGGGTGTTCCCAGGTCTCCGGTGCTGTATATGGAAGAGGAAACGCACCAGGAGCTTCCCTGGGCCGCATCGCTGGCGTTCAAAAGGGCGGGGTTCAGGCAGATGGAGGCTCCGGAACCCACTGGAAAGTCGGGTGCACCATAATCCACCGAAAAGATCAAAGCCCCGGGTTCGGCCTCCGTGCCCTCGTTAAAAATAGACAGAACAGCTCCTGTATTGGGCAGCAGAAGATCGCTGCCGAAGACATAAGAAAGGCTGGCTGTGGTCGCAGTATCGCCGCGTTCAAAGACCAGGTAAGCCCCCGGTGATAAAGTGAGCGATTCGATGATGGTATGCCTGTTTGCCTCATCCCTTCCCAGGATCAGGTTCTGCAGGTTGATGCTTTGGTCCGAATGATTATACACTTCAAACCATTCCCCCTCGGTGTCGGAAAGGGCAGTGGGATTGTACATGATCTCTGTGATCAGCAGGTCCCCGTAGGCCAGGGCGCCCGAAGCCGGAATCACAGGGGTATCAGCTATCTCTATGACCTCGATGGGCACCTCTGTCGAATCCATGGTTATCCGGAAGGCCGCCAGACCCTCAGAGACAGAGGCGTCCACATAAATCTCGTAGTGCCTGTTTGCCAGGGGAAAGGGAATGCTGCCCCATAAAGATTTACTGACCGGTGTACCGTCTGGTTTTTCGTAGGACAGCGCCACCCGGATCTCCAGCGGAAGGGTCCGGAAATATCCCATTCTAGTTTCGTCCCGCAGGTACAACAGAGAATCGAGGGTGGAGGCTACGGTGGTCTGGTATTCTGAAAAACCACTGATTACCTGGTCAGAATATACCACACTGACGATGGTATTGGCCAGCAAACAGCTCACAGAAACCGATTGCAGGGTGTTGTTGCCGATGGAAAATATTTCTGAAATCCCGTAATAATAGGGATTCTCGAAGGCGGCGGGAAGGTCGTTGTCTGAATGCGCCTCCACATAGTATTCCCCCGTCTCCAGCTCAATGGTATCGGGACGCACCGTGGTTGAATCAAAGCTCATGACTTCCGTGCCATCTGAACGGTAGATCGTGACTTTGAAATCCTCGATCACAGGAGCTGCTTTGAGGTGGCTGTTTACCTCATTCACCTGAATGGAAGAAGAAATGGTGATACACAGACTGCCAGTTTCCTTTTTGGAGGGAAGATCTTCTTCCTGACAGGAAATCAAAAAAACCGGCACAAGGAGGGCTCCCAGTAATAACATCTTTCTCATAGCTTTTTTAGGTCTTGATGTGGTGTAAGCAAAAAAAATCAGCGTCTTTCTGCCCAAGAATCAACTCTTAGCCGAGTTGCGTGTTACATTATTGCCAAACGGAAATCCACGTATGATGAGGGTATTAGTGATAAGTTCGATCCTGATGGTTATTGCCGGATTCCTGCAAAAGAGTTCAGCACAGATATTTATCGGTTCCACCGAAGTGGACACCAATACCATTGTTCACAACCTTGATACACCCTGGGAGATCCTTTGGGGACCCGATGATCAGATCTGGTTTACCGAGAGATCCGGAAAGATCAGCAAGGTCCATCCCGTAACCGGGGAGCTCACTGAATTAATCACCATTGGCGAGGTCTATGAGCAGGGTGAAAGCGGTCTGTTGGGAATGGTTCTGCATCCCGATTTCAACAACCACCCGCATGTATTTGTGGTATATACCTACTTAGGATCTTCGAATATCAGAGAGCGACTGGTTCGCTATACCTATGCAGACGGAACCCTGGGCTCGCCCGTGACGCTTCTGGAAGAAATTGCGGGAGCTGGCAACCATGACGGATCCCGATTGGTCATCGATGCGGATCAGAAATTGTATATGACCACCGGCGATGCCGCACAAACTTCTTTGTCCCAGAACCTGAGTTCTCTCAGCGGCAAGGTGCTCCGGCTGAACCTGGATGGCAGTGTGCCGGACGACAATCCCATTTCAGGCAGCTATCTATGGAGTTGGGGCCACCGGAATCCCCAGGGCCTGGTCCTGGCTCCGTCCGGCATACTGTATAGTTCGGAGCACGGTCCTTCCACCGATGATGAAGTGAACATCATAGAAAAGGGCCGGAATTATGGCTGGCCGACAGTCAGGGGTTTTTGCGACACAGGTACCGAAACCCAGTTTTGTGCCGACTCCAATGTGCATGAACCCATCGCAGCCTGGACCCCCACCCTGGCTGTGGCGGGATTGGATTATTACCACACGGGCGATATCCCTCATTGGGAGAACTCACTCCTGCTTACTACGTTAAAAGAAGCAGAGCTGGTGGTGTTGGAACTTTCTCAGGATGGAAGATCTGTGGTGCAGGAAGAAATATACTTTGACAATTGGTGGGGAAGGCTCAGGGATTTGTGTATTTCGCCCGACGGCCGTGTTTTCCTGGCAGTGTCCAACCGGGACGGGCGTGGCTCAGTCCGGCCAGGGGATGACAGGATCGTAGAGATCGCTGCTTTGGATGTGACATCCTCCATAGGCATTGGGGAATCTCAGGATCTCAGTTTTTCGGTCTACCCGAATCCTTCTGGCGATGAAGGGTTCCAACTGAATTATACCATTTCCGAAGAAACAGAATTAATGGTATTTGACCAGGCTGGCAGGGAGGTGTACCGGAAGAAACTGTTACCCTCAGAAAACCAGTTGAGGATGATCCTGCCCGGAGAGCCGGGAATCTACAACCTGGTCATCTACACCCGGGAAGGCAGCCGGCATATGAAGTTGGTAAAGCTTTGAGGCCAGCTTGAGTGCTGGAGCGTCAACCTGGGATGTTGTCATGCATTGACTTGCGATGCCAAATTCCCTATTTTTATCACATGCGGATTTCAGCCACCATCCTCGTGTTGCTTGGAACAGCCCTTTGGATATCCAGCTGTGAAAAAGCGGAAGAGGAGCTTAAAGCGCCTCTTACTACGGTCACTGATTACGACGGGAATATCTATTATACGGCAAAAATCGGGGATCAGGAGTGGATGACCAGCAACCTGAAAACCACCCATTATGCGGATGGTACTGAAATTCCAAGGGTGGAAAGCACTTCAGCCTGGGAGAGCATGGATGTAAAAATCCCTGCCTACTGCTATTATGACAACAATCCCCATGAGGCAGCATTTACCTACGGGGCATTGTATACATGGGCAGCTGCCATGAATGGGGCCGAAAGCAGTGATGCATTCCCCGGTGAAGTACAGGGAGTGTGTCCGGATGGTTGGCATGTTCCCAGTGACAGCGAATGGAAAGCCCTGGAAATGCACCTGGGCATGCATTTGGCCGAAGTGGATACCACAGGTCCAAGGGGGCTCTATGTAGGCAGCCAGCTGGCCATTAACTCAGAGCTTTGGGTGTATGGCCTGTTGACGGACAATGCTTCCTTTGGGACCTCGGATTTTTTCGCTTTGCCGGGAGGAGGCAGGCGTTATAACGGAACCTTTGGACACATGGGCGATAACGCCAACTTCTGGTCCGCTACTGAAAGAGATAGCGTCAGGGCCTGGGGGCGTCACCTTTACTCCCTGTACACCACGGTCCACCGCTACAGCAATATCAAATCGGATGGATTCTCGGTCCGCTGCGTAAAGGATGATTAATCCATAAAAACAAAAAAGGAGAGCGTTTTGCTCTCCTTCGTTGTATGCAGTCCGTAGGAGGACCGACCGTTAATAAATGGTCCGGTGGACCATTTTAGGGAGGCGCCAGCCTGTGGCGGTGGCTGTGTGATGGCGGGGTTCGATTCTGCTATTGAGGGAGTAAAAAACAAAAAAGGAGAGCGTTTTGCTCTCCTTCGTTGTATGCAGTCCGTAGGAG
>CBDTYO010000239.1:0-6690 GCA_965364615.1 uncultured Bacteroidia bacterium | reverse complement strand
AGCAGACGCTGGAAGCCATTGAAAAACTATCGACCACGGTGAGCGGCCGGTATTTGTTCAGCCTGCACCTGATCTATCATTTATACAAAATTGTATTCGACCGCATTGATATTGAGCAGGGTCGTTTTACAAGCATGGAACTGAATCCGAGCCCTGACGAGATAAGGGACAAAGTCTTGGAGTTAGCCTCGGGCTGGAAGGAAACTTGATTCTAAGGGCGAAGTGTGTATATTTATATCCCAAACAAAGCACAATATTTTGCCCAATAACCACTAACTTCCAACCATGATCTATTAACCACTAACTTCTAACTTTTTCCGTATGTCAACCAACCGAAGAGAATTTCTCAAGAAATCGGCTGCTGCTGCAGCCACCATAGGTATCACATCTGCTTTTCCCACCATGAAGGCCGGAATCCTGGGCGCCAATGAGAAATTGGTTTGCGGGGTCATCGGTGTCAACGGCATGGGTTTTTCCGACCTCAGGGCCTTCCTGAGGCTTCCCAATACAGAATGTGCCGCTCTGTGTGATGTGGACCAGAATGTCCTGGATAAGCGGATAAACGATGTGGAAAAGATCCAGGGGAAGGCCCCCACGGGATATAAGGACTTCCGAAAGCTCCTGGAGCATTCCGGACTGGATGTGATCATCATCGGTACTCCGGACCACTGGCATACCATTCCTTTTGTGTATGCTGCCCAGGAAGGCTACAACATCTATTGCGAGAAGCCCCTGGCCAATACCATCGAGGAATGTAACATCATGGAGCAGGCAGTAAAGTCCTATGGGAATGTGGTTCAGATCGGGCAATGGCAACGAAGCGATAAGCACTGGCAGGATGCCGTGGCCTATGTGCACTCTGGGAAACTGGGCAAGATCCGGACCGTACGTGCCTGGTCCTACCAGGGATGGATGAAGTCGGTGCCCGTGGTGGCCGATTCACCTGTTCCCGAAGGAGTGGACTATGATTTCTGGCTGGGGCCGGCCACCAAACGGCCTTTCAATAAGAACAGGTTCCATTTCACTTTCCGCTGGTTCTGGGACTATGCGGGCGGGATGATGACCGATTGGGGCGTACACATTGTGGATTATGCCCTCTTTGGCATGCAGCAGTATGCGCCCAAGTCGGTAATGTCCATGGGGGGCAAGTTTGCCTATCCCGAAGATGCCTGTGAAACGCCTGACACCCAGCAGGCCCTTTACGAATTCGATGTTTTTACCATGCTCTGGGACCACGGGATTGGCATTGACGGGGGGTATTACGGCCGCTCGCATGGTGTGGGTTTTGTGGGCAATGATGGCACACTGGTGGTGGACCGTGCCGGATGGGAGGTGATTCCGGAACCCAAAGGGGGGAATCCGACCCTAGAGCGGGTGGATTTAATCAAGGGGGACGGACAGGGCTTGCACAACCACATGGTCAATTTTGTGGACGGCATAAAGAACGGGGCTAAACTGAACTGTCCGGTAGAGATCGCCGCCGGAGTGGCCAGAACCTGTCACCTGGGCAATGTGGCCTTTAAGACAGGGCGCAGGCTTTACTGGGATGCAGAGAACAGCAAGTTCATCAACGATGAGAAGGCCAACGCTTACCTGAATCCCACCTACCGGGAACCCTGGAAGCTTCCCAAATTATAGACTTCAGACGGTTTTAGCGGAGCCTGATGCGCATCAGGTACATATCGGCAGTCATGTAGAGGTATCGGTTCTTTGCATCCAGGGTGCAGTTGGAAGTGGCCTGACCTGTCAGGATGGTACCCAGGTGCTGGCCTTCAGGATTCAGCACCCACACTCCACCCGGACCTGTGGCAAATATGATCCCATCCTCCCGGACCACCAGTCCGTCGGGAGCTCCCTGGAGGGTGTCGGATGCGGCTTCGGCATCACAGAAGAGGCTTGCGTTGAATAAAGTTCCGTCCGGAGCCACCTCATAGACCATCCACAGGGGACCTGTAGCTCCCCCCGAATTGGCCACGTACAGCTTGCCTTCGTCGGGGGAGAATCCGATGCCATTGGGGGCGCTCAACTGATCAGTGAGCAGCGTCACACTGCCATCGGTCCCAAGCTTGAATACCCCGGTAAAATCCATTTCTCTGCGGGGATCCTCATACCTGAGCTCCATACCATAGGCAGGATCAGTAAAATAAAGTGCTCCCTGGCTGTTGAATACCGCATCGTTGGGAGAATTGAATCTTTTTCCTCCCCAGGTTCCGGCCAGGGTTTCAAATTCGGCAACAGGCTCCTCCAAAGGAGCTTTCATTCTGGCCATCCTCCTGTCTCCATGTTGGCAGAGCACAAGATTTCCTTCCGGATCGAGCAGGAGTCCGTTGGAACCCATCTCCCCGCCCCGCGACAGGGTGTCGGTATAGCCTGAAGGTTTCAGATACAGCTTCAATCCTTCCTGCTCGGACCATTCAAAAATGGAGTTGTTGGGGATGTCCGAAAAAATAACCTTCCCCTGTGTGGGGAGCCATAAGGGACCTTCAGACCATTCAAACCCTTCCGCAAGGATTTCAGGAAGGGTGCCAGGGGCAATGATGCGGTCAAGTCTGGGATCGAGTTTCAGCACCGATCCGGTGGCAGGAAACTCCGGCCCTGAGCATGCAGTCGGTAAAAGCATGGCAAGAAAGGCCATGGTGAGGACTAGTGTATGTTTCATGATGGGTAAGTTTGTTGAATCCATTGAACGGTTTGAGTAATTCCTTCCTCTGCATTCCGGGGCGCATATCCAAGTTCATGGATGGACTTCCGGGAGGAGACAATCCAGTTGTGGTTGAATTTGCGTACCAGGTTGGGAACGATCAGGGGAGGCCTTTTTGTGAGGACAGAAAGCCCTTTCATCATGAAAGCCGCAGCAAGCATCAACCACAGGGGAACTTTGAAAAGCCTGTGGTTCACCCCGCTGGCTTTCCTGGCGTATTGGAACAGCTGCAGGTAACTGATATTGTCCCCGCCCAGTACATACCTTTCCCCCGCTTTCCCTTTTTGCAGGGCCAGCAGGTGACCGCTGACCACGTCCTCCACATGCACATAGTTGCCCAGGCTCCGGCCATTCCCGGGCAAAAGTCGCCAGCTGCCTTCCATATACTGTTTGATCATCCGTGTCACCCCGTTGGATTCACTCAGGTAACCGGGTCCGTATACCCTGGTGGGATTGACGATCACTACCTCCGGGTGCTTTTTCCTGTCTCCCAGAAGACTTTGTTCCAGCCTGAATTTCGATTCTTCGTACTGGGTAAAGAACGAAGCAGGAGGGGGCGAGGATTCGTCCACGGGATCCTTCAGAGAGGGCCCCAGGATGCCCGCAGTGGAAGTGAGTACTACACGATCCAGGCCCAGTTTACGCGCTGTATCAATCACGAGCAAGGCGCCATCCACATTGAGTCTGAATATCAGACTGGCGTCCTTGGACCACACTCCGGCAAAGGCGGCCGTATGGAAGGCTGCCTCGCATCCTTTCATGGCCGTTTCCAGGGAAACAGGATCCAGGATATCCCCCTTGAAAAGCCTGACCCCCGGAAGGCGTATTAAATCCGCTTTGGCTTCGGAGCGGTAGAGGGCATGTACACTGTCTCCCTGGCTGAGCAGGCGTTTTACCAGTTGTATTCCAATAAATCCGGTGGCGCCTGAAACAAAAACCTGCATGCTAATTGGATCTTATGATTTTCATCTCCGGGTGGGCTTTGATGGAAAACCACTCGTTGCTCAGGGCCATGATGGAATGCAGGATCACTGCACTCCAGATGTTTCCGGTGACCAGGGTCAGGTAACACAGGATGATACCCACCGGAATGGCCCCGTAGGTTTCCCCGGGGCCCTTGTATACGTGCGCCAGGGCATAAACCGCAATGTTAAGGGCAAAGGCCGGGAAGGGGGGCATGATGTTCAGCGAGGCGTGCAGCAGAAACCCCCTGAACAAAAACTCATAACCGATTAAAAAAACAACCCAGCTCAGGGCACTGAATAAAAGGATCCCGGAGGTCCATTCCCGCATCCTGATTTGCGGATACATGGACAGGTTCTTGGGATTTCGGGATGAAAAAACCCCAATTCCCAGGATGAGGGGGACCAGGAGGTAGGCCCACCAGGGCGGAAGGCTGTTGAACGAAAAGCCCAGTCCGCAGTCCTTCAATGAGAGGCCGGGAAGCATCAGGATGATGATGGCTGAACAGATCCCCAGGAAAAGGACCCCAAGCAGGCGCTGAAGAATTACCTGATTGCCTTGTTTATCGAGGTTTTTGGCGAAGGGCCCAATAAGGCCCGCAAAGGCAGTGCTTTGTGATAAAAAGTAATACGTGGTGAATCCCACTGCGCACCACAAAACGGCCAGCGCAAATCCAAGCTCCCCGTAAACCTGTGGATTGCCCGTCATGAAGTTATATTAATTGGCATCCGGGTTGCTGACCATATCGTTGACCAGTTCCGTCACCGAACGGAAATCTATTTTGCCGGTCCCCATCATGGGTAAATCCTCAATCACGAAAAATTGTCTGGGCAGGGCAATATTCGGAAGCTCCTGCCCCATCTTGCGCAGGATGGCTATTTTATTGATATCCTTGGTCACGGCAGCCACAATGGTGGACCCCTTGATCTCATCGGGAATTTCCACCACGCAACATTTGACCCCTTCAGGCAGGTGCTGCTCCATCACATTTTCCACCTTCACCAGCGATACCATTTCTCCTCCCACCTTCACAAAACGCTTGAAGCGGCCCGAATGCCAGAGGTATCCATCCTCATCCAGGTATCCCATATCGCCTGTGTTGTACCATCCGTCCACAATGGCCTCGGCAGTCAGCTCGGGAGCTCCCAGATAACCTTTCATCACCAGATCTCCTTTTACCATGATTTTTCCAACTTCGCCGGGCTTACAATCCTTGCCGGTCTCCAGGTGCTCAATCCTTACCTGTACATTGGGTATAACCTTACCAATACTACCCGGGCGATTGTTTTCCAGGGAGTTAACGGATACCACCGGAGAAGTCTCCGTGGCGCCATATCCTTCAAGCAATGTAACCCCATGTTTCCTTTTATACCCATCCCGGAGGGCATCGGGGCATTTATCAGCTCCGGCCACCATAAGGCGTATGCTGGCGAAATCCCCCTGCTCGGATTTCTGAAGGTAGCCCCAGAAGAAACTGGGTGTGCCTACCATGATGGTGGGTTTTTCTTCCCGCGCGATGTTGCAGATGGTCTGAAATTCGGTGGGATTGGAATACGCCACCATGGTAAGACCTTTTACAAAGGATACCCAGAGGTTGACCGTGAGTCCGAAAATATGGAAAAATACCAGGTTGGCCAGGATCACATCATCCTCGACAATATGCACATAGTCGCAGAAATCCCGGATGTTTGAGGACAGATTTTTGTGGGTCAGCTGTACCACCTTGGGATCCTTCTCGCTGCCACTGGTGAACAGGATGGCGGCATTGTCGTTTTCATCTCCCTGGTGAATGCTGTTGAGCAGCATTCCCGTGGGAAGCTTGGTTCTAAGCGCTGCTTTCAGTTTGTCGCCGGTGCTCACGCTTTTCATGATGTCTTCAATCATGACCATTCCATCTATCACCGGACAATTGATTTTATCGAGCAGTGCCCTGGAGGTAATGATGGTGGTGAAGCTGCATTTCTCCTGTGCATATCTGGCATTCTTGTCGGCCCCGGTGGAGTAATTGATCATCACCGGCACCCTGCCGCTCATCAGGGCGGCAACTGTGGCCAGTGCACAGCCAGCCGAGGTGGGAATCATGATACCGATATATCCCTGATCATACTTCTGAAATTTCTTGCTCAGGATCAAGGCTCCGATCAAGGCCCTGCCATAAGTCACATTGCTTTTGGTGGTCTTATCCTTGATGGCCATTTTTTTGCCAAGACGTTTGGCATTGCGGACAAATTGTTGGTGTAGCAGCATTTTGGTGATGGTTTGATTGAAAAAGGGTAATTTAGTGGGTAAATATAAGAATTTGACCGAATCTTGAGCCTACCCCACATACGAATTGCCTGTTTGTTGATAATATGGATGTTACATCCGGAACCAAATTTGAATGCCCAGACCCAGGGAACTGTTTCCGGAAGGATCAGGGATGCAGGTTCAGGAGAACCTTTGATCGCAGTCAATATCAGAAGTGACAGACAATCAGGTACCGCCAGCGGGTTGAACGGGGATTTTTCACTTTCCCTGGATCCGGGAGAGCACACCCTTGTTTTTTCTTATATGGGCTATGCCGATCAGCAGGTTGAACTGGTGCTGGATGAAGGCGAACTCATCAGGCTCGAGATCGGGATGGAGCGAAGCAGCGAGATGCTGGATGAGGTGGTGGTCAGTGCCGGTAAATATGAGCAAAAGCTTTCGGATGTCACTGTTTCTATGGAAGTGATCAAAGCACGGGAACTATCCAATCAAAACATTGTGTCGCTGGATCAGATCCTCGAAAAGACTTCCGGGTTCAGCATTCTGGATGGCCAACCCAGCATCAGGGGTGGAAGCGGTTTCAGTTACGGGGCAGGAAGCAGGGTCCTGATGATGGTGGATGACCTTCCCATGATCTCGGCAGACGCAGGAGATATTAAATGGAGCTATTTGCCGGTGGAAAATGTAAACCAGGTGGAGGTGATCAAAGGAGCCTCCTCGGTATTGTATGGCTCATCGGCATTGAACGGGGTGGTCAACCTGCGTACACGTTTTGCCGG
>CBDTYO010000238.1:0-6694 GCA_965364615.1 uncultured Bacteroidia bacterium | reverse complement strand
CAGGATCTTCTGCAATCTCTCTTCCCCCACGTAATAGCCTTCAATGATATCCGTCCCGAATTGATGTATCATTACATATTCGGGGTCAAAACTGCGTATGGTTTCGTTGATGGAATTCAGGACCACGGCCGGATCAGCCTGGGGGGAGGTGCGGACCACAATGTTTCTGATGCGATCTGAATAGGCTGTCATGGCCAGGGGAGCCACCTTATTGGCCGCCGACTGGTAATTGAAATCCTCCACTACCCCGATCACTTCCATGGGATCGCTGAACATCACCACCGATTCACCGATGAGTTCCTGGGGAGTTCTCCCCAGCATGCGGGCTGCCTCCGTATTCAGGATTATGCCGGACCGGTCAGGCGACCTTTCGGGATCCAGGAACCTGCCGGCTGCCAGATTGAACCGGTAGAGTTGACCAATCCCAGGCTGGATCCGGTATTCATTGATCCCCTTCATCTGGTCGGGGTCTTCGCTTTGCATCCTGATGGATTGCCCGCTGTTTCCGCCACCGATGGTATGGAAGGAACCAGAGACCTCATCAATCCCCTGGTTGTTCAACAGTTGATCACGAATGGCTGGATAATTCTCATTCAAATCCTGGTTCAGGTTGGAGATCAGTATTATATTTTCAGGATTGTATCCCAGGGGATGGTTTTTCAGGTAACGGATCTGGGTATTGATCCCCAAAAGTACGGCTAGCAGACTGACTGCTATGCAAACCTGGACCACGCTGACTGCCCTGAGCAAGACCTTTTTGTCCCCTGCCGGATTTACACCTCCTCGAATAAGGGGTACAGGGGCTTCCCGGCTCAGCAGGACGGAAGGATAAAATCCCGACAACAGGATGGTGACCACAAACAGGGAGGCCATCACCAGATACAGGGCCGGCGTTGTGGTCACCTCTTTAAAGGATTCCCGCTGCATGACGTTGGCAAAGGCAGGCAAAAGAGCCATGGCTATGACCGTGCCCGCCACAAATGCCAGGGTGACCACCAGGGTGGTTTCTTTGTAGAACAGGCTGATCAGATCCCGGCGCCTGGCTCCATTCACCTTCCTGATTCCGATTTCCCTGGATCGTTTGGCCCCGTTGAGTATATATAGGTTTACAAAATTTGAAAGGGCCAGTCCCATCACGGCAAGGGTGATGATCAGCATGATATATATGGTCTTCATGCTCCCGGGAGTTGTCAGGTCCCACGTCACAGCAGTGTGCAGGTGCAGTTGTTTCAAGGGCTCCAGCCTTGTATCGAACCTGGCTCCTTCAAAACGGGAAAACCGCTGTTGGAGTATGGCAGAGTTCTCCCTGCCTATGGTTTCCAGCACGGGTCCTGGCTCTACTCCCTCTTCAAGCAGGTAGTAAGTAAAGAACTCGAGCCCCCCCAGGCCCCGCAGATAAGGGATCGCCTCCATGGGCATCAGCAGATCGAAACGGAAGTGTGTGTTGGGGGGAATATCCTCCACTACGCCCGTCACTGCATAAAGGACTTCCTCCATATGAATGGTCCTTCCCACCACATCCCATTCCCCGAAAATCCGCATGGCTGCCTTTCGGGTCAGCACTACGGATGAGGGCTCTGCCAGGGCGGTTTCTGGATCTCCGGTCAACATCCTGAGATCGAATATCTTAAAGAAATCCGGATCCGAATAAAGCAACTGCAGTTCCTTGTGCCTGTTCTCTCCTTCGGTCACTTCCACATTAAATCCCCGGTAAAGCTGGATGGCAGTCTCAATGCCTGCCACCCTGGCTGGTATTTCCGTATAGCCCTGGCGAAGATTGATGGCTGTTTCCATGGTATTGCCTTCAGAGATCCAGATGGAATTCATGCGGTAGATCCGTTCAGCCCGGGTGAAGTGCCGGTCGAAACTTAGTTCGAACTGAATGAAGACCGCAAGCAAAATGGTTGCGGCAAGTCCCAGGGAGAGGCCGACCACATTGGTGATCAGGGTCAAAGAGTCGCGACTTATCCTACGAAATAAATTAAATGCGTTCATAAATTATTAAGGTTCAAGGCATTTCCTTCTTTGGTTTAACAATTAATTCTGTGGCACATTCCGGGCAGGTGTAGATCTCACAACCGGTGCAGGCAAAGCAGTTGCTGCAGGTCCTGTAGGCCAGGTCCCTTTCAATGGAGGTCCCGCAATTGTGACACAAAATGATTTTGATCAGTTTATCCATACAGAAGACGAAGAACGAATGCTTTTGTTACTTACTCTTATTCAGCAAGCAGGCCAGATCAACAAATACATTCTTTATTTTCACCGGTGGAACATTTCCACCTTTTCTTTTGCAAGCTTCATAGCAATGGGCCCTGCAGCCGTGACAGTTCAGATCATGCGAATTCTTTTTTCTGTTTCCTCTCCTGAGAATAGCGTACGCTCCCTGGTAGTTTCCTACTTCCATCCTCCTTAATATACCTCGAACATCATACCCAAACGGGCAAACAGGCAGACAGGGAGCATCTTCGCACCATTGACACAGGCTTGCTGCGTCATGAAGATTGATATACTTCTCATTTTCAATGGAATTGGTTCTGATAAAGGACGAAGCATTCTTCTGCGGCAGATCCGTTGCCCGGTACTCCCTGACATAATCTTTCATGCCTTTACGCCATATATACTCTTGTTTTCCCAGACGTCTTAAGACCATATTGGCAGCTGATATTCCAGAAATGGTAACAGAAGGACTGCCAGTGCCCATAACGGTAGATTCTCCGCACATAAACAGGTTTTCCCATAAGGTACTCGCATGTGGTCGCTTAAGCAACTCCTGTCCCATGCTGTGTTTAGGGCCTGTTACAGAGCCGCCCGGTTTCATGGTAAAACGTTCAATGGTTGTGGGTGTGGCAAGGGCATGATACTGTAAGGCCTTGCGAAAACCGGGATAGTGCTTTTCCAGGGTAGTCAGAATGCGCTCTGTTTCTTCTTTTTTAGCGGTTTTATAAGATGAATCTTTATAGCCGGAATCTTGAGGTGAAGGCCATTCTCTCAAGGAAGGGCCGATGGCCATTACGGTATGGGTGCCGGGGGGACAAATGGATGGATCAGCCAGAGAGAAGATGTAGAGCGTAATTTCCTTTTCATCTATGGCTTTGGGATTATCTGCCAGCATCTGGATGGGCTGAGTGCCTTCAGGAATGATATGCTCATCCACCAAACAGTGCAGTACGATGCTGGGATAGGTCGGAATAAAGTTCTTAGCCCATTCCCGGGTGTCGGGATCTGAGCTCTCATGAGAGATCAGTTTCCCGTAAAGATCCCAAATGGTACCGGCGTATACAATGGCATCAGCTTCAAAACCCACCTCACCCAAAGGAGTATCAGCCAGAACACCGCATGCTTTGTCTCCATCGAACAAGATTTGCTTTACCGTATGCTCATAATAGATCCTTCCCCCGTATTTTTCAAGGGCTTTTTCCAGTTTCCCGGGGAGTTGCTGTGTGGAACCCAGTGGGTAATAAACCCCGCCAAAATGATTATCCATGAACATCGTTGCAGCCATTATAGCCGGTGTTTCATCCACGAGGGTATAGCAATAGGTGGAAGTCAGCTTGTTCAAATAATTGATCACTCGTTCGGAATGGATATGCTGACGTACAATATCCCCCGCACTTTTTTTCAGTAAATTCATCATTATTAGCTGATTGACAGGATGTTTGATGAACAACTTCAAAGCTGTTCTGGGGTGAATCTCCGAGGGAGCAACGCAAATGGGATCTGCGGTTAGTACCTTATGGTATAGACGACTTATATACCTGTAAAAGGATTTTAGCTGGTCCATCTCATCCCCATCAAATAATTGCTCAAGCTCCTTGAAGTATGAGTCCATATCGGAATGAAAGTGTATGGGTACGCCATCGTACTTCAGGCAATACAGCATTTCATGTTTAATGACTTCGATCTCTTCTTCGAGTTCGCTCATAATATAGCGATGGGCATTGAATCCCTTGCTGCCAAAACCATAAAGCATGGCAGTTCCCTGATCAAAGGTCACTCCCTTTCTGCGAAAAGCCCCACAGGATCCTCCGGGCTGATAATGCTGTTCCAATAGTGTAACTTTCAATCCCCGCTTGGCTAGGAGAGCGGCGGCTGTCAATCCACTGAGTCCGGCGCCAATAACTATCACATCTGATCGGGATACACTCATTTTTCCACCCATATTATACCCTTGCGATACCGGAACTATATATCAAATAACTTACCTGCTGTTGCTGTATTTCACGATGAGATCGTCGTGCAGCGCGTTGTACATCTGAAGTACCTGCTCCATTTTGCCCTGTGAATAGCTGGTCAGGTATTCCAGGGCCTTTTCCGGCTTCTTTTGAAAGAGCGCCAGGGCTTCCTGATCCACATGATCCCGCTCCGCAAAGAGCTGTTCCTCGTAAGGATCCCTGACCGCCCAGAGGTCCCTGACCGCTTCCTGCCATTTCAGGTAGAGCAGGTTATCGACAAAATCGATGGCCCAGCAGGCCGATTTGTTGCTGTAGGTGGTGGGATCAAAATTCTTATAGCATTCGGCAATCTCCTGGGTACCTGCATAGATGGGGACATAGGGACTGGTATAGGCATTGTCCAGGAAGACCCAGTAGATTCCTCCAATGGGATCGGGCAACCAGCCTCTCAGCTGGGCAATCATGCCATAGAATCCCTGCGGGCGGGCCACGTTCCTGCGGCTGTTGATATCCAGCAGCTCCCGCATATCCTTGCTGGGGAAGGGGGTGGCCAAAGGGCTCTTCTTCATGCCTCCCTGGCCATCGGGCACATACCAGTCGTAGTCTTCTGTCTTGTCGTAGATGGTGCCTTCAAAGGTGGAGCGCTGAAAGGCCATGACCTCCTGAATCGAAATAGTCTTTTCCGGCTTCACCGAGGTGGGATAGAGGGAGATGGGCTCCACATATTGGATGTACTGGTTGTATCCCATCATGTGTCCGTCTTCCAGCTTACGTTTGGGCCAATCGGCATAGTTCGGGGCATAGGTGCTGTAAAAGAGCCACATACGGCTTGTGGCCCATTCCCGCAGGGTGGGAGCATAGACTTCCTGGAAGATAAAAGGTTGAGTTCCTTCCGGATCGAACCAGCCCTTATCAATGGCAAACTGCTTGTAGTTGGGACTGACCAGGAAATTTTCAGTATCCTTCTCATCCACTTCCTTGATGATGCTCCAGTTGGCCACCACCAGGGCATGGTCGTCCGGAACCCGCTGTGCCACCCAGATGGCCCCGGGCTCTCCGCTTTCCGGATCCCATCCGGATCCCACGCTGAATACTTCAAAAATCCAGATCTCTTCCGTATCACCGATGACCAGGG
This sequence comes from uncultured Bacteroidia bacterium, assembly GCA_965364615.1. Lineage (GTDB taxonomy): Bacteria > Bacteroidota > Bacteroidia > Bacteroidales. The sequence continues at coordinate 1,387 of CBDTYO010000238.1, read as the reverse complement.
TTTCCGATTCTCCGGCACAGGAAGGAAGAAAGCCATAGGTGCTCATGAGGTGACCTATGAAAGCAGTGGCCTCCCGGGCCGACTTGTATCGCTGGAGGGCAAAGGCCTGGGCCTGTTCCACGGTCATGATCTGCTTGCACACGGCCAGGTCCACGCCCAGTTCCTTCCTCTGGCTGGTGGTGCTTTCGGCAATGGCCAGCTGGAACTCGTTCATGTGGGGGTAGGCCGAATGGAAATAGGTGAAGGTCCTTTCCACCTGGGGAATCTGACCGATCACATCCCCAAAATCGTCCAGGGGCCGGTGAATATCCTGGATGCCCCAGTACACATTGGCCATGGTACCACCGGGAAAGGCCTGGCCATGCACCACCCTGATCCGGTTATCGGGACCGCAATCGGTGTGTGAGATGATGACAGAACCATCGGCTGATGCCTTCTTGCCCACGGCAATGATGGTGCAGGGGTAGCTTTCCGCAGTCAGGAAGAGCAATAACGTAATGCATGTAAATCGAAGGAAATTTCTCATGGGATGTAACTTTTACATTGGCCAATTTGTCTTATATTGGACCCAATTTAGGAAACATTCCTGAATTACTCGAGCGAATATCGCGCGGCTTGCCGGGAGGAGCGTCAATCTCGCGAACCATTCGAGCCTAACCACCGACCAACAAGGAAAAACCCGCACAATTTTTGCTGTTATGGTAAAGAACTATTTACTTATTGCCCTGCGCAATGCTTGGAGGAACAAGGGTTACACCCTGATCAACCTGCTTGGTCTGGCCATCGGGATCACCAGTTCCCTGATCATCCTTCTGTTTGTGGTGGATGAACTGAGCTTTGATCGGCACAACGAGCATTTCCAGGATATTTACAGGATCACCATCAAGGGGAAAATCCAAGGCAACGAGGTGGAGGCCGCCCTTTCCAATGCACCCATGGGGGCCACACTGAAAAGCGATTTTGCCGAAGTGGTAGAATATACCCGGCTGTACACCTTTGACGGGGATCCCATTGTCAGGTACGAAGACAAGGTATTTATCGAGGAGAATTTCTATTATGCCGATTCCACCTTCTTCAATGTCTTCACTGCCCCGGTGGTGTTCGGCGATCCCAAAGGCCTGCTGAACAAGCCCAACACGGTGGTGCTTACAGAGGAAACCGCCAGGAAGTACTTTGGAAATGAGAATCCCGTGGGACGCTTGCTCAAGGTTGGACAGCGTGAGGAAAACTTCGAAGTGGCCGCTGTGGTCAAAGCTTGTGCGACAGAGCATGTTGCAATCGTGCCCTATAGTGGGGGCACCGGCCTTGTGGGCGGGCAATTGCTGCAAGAAGGTGCCAGACCGGTTGTTTTGTCACTGGAACGGATGAACCGCATCCGCGCGGTTTA
>CBDTYO010000237.1:0-6710 GCA_965364615.1 uncultured Bacteroidia bacterium | reverse complement strand
TCGGTGTATGCCCTGGTGGTTTTCATCGTATTCCTGGTGGGCAAATACCTGGTCGATTTCGACACCCTTTTTGGCGGCATCCTGGAAAGACTTTCCGATCGCTTTGTGGTACTGCTCTTTCTTGCTTCGGAATCTTTTACCGGGATGATCCCGGTGGATCTTTTCGTGGTATGGACCCAGAAATTTGCCTCCCCCCTGCCCTGGTTGGCCTTGCTGGGGATCCTCTCCTATGCAGGTGGGGTCATTTCATACGGAATCGGCAAGTGGATCGCCACCAGGCCCCGGATGAAACGGTTTTCTGAACGCAGGCTCACCCGATACATGGATTTTGTCCGTAAATGGGGAGGTGCATTCATTGTCATTGCAGCGCTTCTTCCCTTCACGCCCTTTTCCCTGGTGGTGATCGCAGTGACCTTATTCAAATATCCCTTCCGGCTTTTTCTGCTGTTTGGGCTGGCCAGGCTGGTCAGGTTTGTTCTTCAGGGGCTTTTCTTCTTTGACCTGCTAAAGGTGGACCAATGGATACTCTGAATAAACCTGGCAAATCCGGCTAAGGCATTACCTGACTGGAGTTCCGTATAAGCTCCAGATATTCTTCCAGATGCTTTTCGTAGATCTCCCGTGGCGTGCACTGGTAAGTACTGCACAGCGAAGCAGCATAGCCTGCGGCAGCTCCCATCTGCCCGGTGGTGCGCATCACACGGGGGCCTCCCAGGCCTATGTGACTGCAGCTGAAACACCTGCCTGCCATAAACAGGTTGCTGATGTTCCTGGAATAAAGAGACCTGTACGGGATTTGGTAACGATCCGCAGGATAATACATGGCTTCGCTGAGAAAATCCGGCCTGGATTCATCCAGAAGCTTTTGCGGATGGTGAACATCCACTTCCCTGACCTCTTCCACCACTGCATCCGGGAATTGCCTGGATTCGCGCATGTCGTTGAAGGTATAGATATAATCCCCCACCAATCGCCTGGATTCCCGTTTTCCGAGCAAATGGGACACCCATTCCAGTGTGAGGGAATCCCTGCCGGCTTTTTGCTTTTCGTTATAAAATGAGCCGTAAATGGCCTTCAGCATGTGGTCGCGGATCTGTTCCCCATGGTCAATCTGGTGCCAGCGATCGCTGATCAATTCCCAGTGCCAGGTACCCCTGCTGGCTGCATAGTCTTCCACCACCGGCATGGCCCAGGGCACCTCAGGAAATACATACACCGAATCGGCCTGACGGGTCCGCCAGAGCACAGAAGCACCCAGTACCTGATTATCCTCCTTTTCCGGGCTCCACAACTCGCCATATTCCTCCCAGGATTCGCCATATTCCGAGGCTGGTTCCCTGCCGTAGGAATATTCTGCCCCTGCCCAGTATCCGATCCATCCATCGCCCGTGCAATCAATGAAATAGGGAGCATTCAACCGGATTTGCTCGCCGGTGGAAGTATGGCGGGCATCCACCGCGGTGATCTGTTGCCCGGCTGACGGTGCATCATAGGCCCTGTAGTTCAGGAAAAGGTGGATGTTTTCATAGCTTTCCATGTGCCTGTGACGTTTCTCCTCATCGGCATGGGCCAGGGGAGATCCATTGGGGTAGTGCTCCGTATCCAGCATTTTCAGGATGCGTTCGAAATGGCCGTAAATGCCCAGGGTGTGCACCCTTATTTCACTGCTGGCATTTCCTCCCAGCACAGCCCGGTCGTACATCAGGGCAACATGCAGTCTCTGATCGGCTGTGGCAATGGAAGCAGCGCAGCCGGCAATGCCCCCTCCCACCACCACCAGGTCAAATTCCATTTTCTGTTCCGGCACTTCCTGACTTCCGGTCAGCCGCATCCGCATTTCCTGCAAGTAGTCGTGCTGATTGGTGGGAGCCCTGTATTTGTTGCTGAAGTACAGGGCATCACACCTGCCGTTAAAGCCCGTTAGGTCCTGCAGTTCCACCACCACCGGTCCTTCCTGCACCTTCACTTTCCCGGCATAGTTCCATCCCCAGCCCTGGTAATACCCCATGGTTTTGGGCAGTGTATCCTTGCCTACCAGGATGTTGAATTGACCGGGCGGATCCCAGGGACCGGGTGCCCAGTCGGTGGTCCGGGCCCACACATGGTACTTCCCTCCGGAAGGGAATTCCAGGATGGTGGAAGCATTTTCCACGGGAATGCCCATGCCATGGGCCATGAGGTAGGGCGATCCCATTTGCTCCACGAATTGGGGATCCACCACCCATCCACCCTTGTTTTCAAAGCTTTCCCCTTCCACCAGAAGCTCCTGGTGGCAGGCGCTGAGAAGCCAGAGGCAACACAGGAAGACCAAAGCCCCGCGAAGATAATTGTATATAGGTTTTAAATATTTATAAAACAGCATTTTCCTGTATTTATATAATGCATTTGTTTATATACTCATCAGGGATTCTCAAGGATCTGTCCGTCTGCAAGCAGCCTGGCACGCAGGTCTTCATAGGGGATCTCATGTACCCCTGTCCCGGCCTCCATGGCCAGCACAGCCAGGGTGGCAGCACTTTGCCCCAGGATCATAAAGACCGGTTCCATGCGTATGGATCCGAAGGCAATGTGGCTGCAGGAGAGACAGACCGGAACCAGCAGGTTGGTGCACTCTTCGGGAGCAGGCATCAGGGCGCGCCTGTCAATCTGGTAGGGATCGCCCGGGTGCACGCCAATATCGCCCTCATTCTGCACGAAACCATCCGCTTTGATGTAACGCTGGACATTGTGGGAATCCATGGTATAAGAGCCCATGCCCACCGGCTGCTCCACGGGCTTAAGGCCAAGCACTTCGTTTTCGGTCATCACCATAACTCCCACCATCCTGCGTGCTTCCCTCACATAGATCTGGTGGGGCCAGTGTCCGTTGTCGGTGAATTCGTCCCGGGCATAGCCCCAGTGTCCCATTTTTTCCCTGACCTCGGCCGGAACGGCAGGATCGGTGGACAGGAACCACAACAGGCCCTTCTGGTAGCTGGTGTGCTCCCGGATGATCTCCCTGCGCCTTTCATAGCCGGCATCTGGATAATCGTAGTTCATTCCGATGTTGTCTGTGCTGAAAGGTCCATGGTTGTTCACATCGGTTTTGTGGTTGGGAATGGGATCGAATTTGCCGAATACCTCATTCCAGTCGGCCGCAAATACCCTTCTGAGCAGCTCATACTGGGTGGAATCATAGCCGGGGGGACGGGTGATGGCCACACGGTTTTCGGCATGATCGGTGAGGCACATGCGAAAGCAGTAAGCCTGCACACGGTGATCCCCTTCCCCGTATTCCCCGGGATCTTCGGTGGATATTCTGGGCAGCACTCCACTGGAGGGATCGCCCGGTACCACATAGGGACTGATATCGGATTTGAAATGATGTCCGTGATGGAGCACGCCTGTCTGGACCCCATTCCACTGTTCGCCGTAGAGTGCATTGGCTTCCCGTCCCACCGTATAGCTGACCTCTGCCGCTGCCATCAGGTCCCCTTCGTACGTGGCATCGATAAAGGCCTTCCCCTGGAACTGCAGTCCGCTCAGGGTGGTAATTGCCTGTATTTTCCCGCTTTCCATACTGACCCCCTCTTCCCTGTCCAGGTACTCCTCCCGGTATACCGGTATCTCATACTCAGATACAAGGGCTTCAAACACCTTTTCAGCGGCACTGGGTTCAAAGATCCACATGGTCCTGTTTTCGCCGTCAATGGCCACATTGCCCTGACCCTTGTTCCCGTATTCGCTTTTTTTCTGCCACTTCCAGGCATCCTCGTCCTGGTAGTGCAAATAGAGGCGATGGTAAAAATTGCGGGCCAGTCCCCCGATCACTGCCTTGTTTCCTGTATCGGTCCAGCCCAGCCCCCCTGCGGTAAGTCCCCCCAGGTGCCTGTCGGGCGATACCATGATCACCTTTTTTCCCATTTGTGCCACCTGCACCGCAGCTATCACCGCAGCCGAGGTGCCCCCGTATATGATGACATCCGCAGAATGGGAGGTGTCCGGATAGGTATTTTTACTTTGTTTGCAGGAAGGCACCATGAAAAGCAGGGCCAATAGGAATATGGGAAGGGAACATTTGATATTCATGGGGCAGGGATTTGGTCTGTGCCTGAAAATAATAAAATCCTTCCACACTGCCTTCATACCTGGCCGGGGTTTTTTCCGGTATGAATGGATTTGAATTGTGGATTTTGTCGATTACTTTTATCTGCCAGGCAAAACCCTTACCATGAAACATACATCTACAGTCCCAGCTTTTCTTTTCACCCTTTCCCTGTTCGTTTCTCTGTCAGCCCAGGAGACAGAGGTGGTCTATCTCTCCGGCACCGGCTTTGACCAGACGGTGGAATGGGAATTCTACTGCAGCGACGGAATGAACAGCAAGGTCTGGACCACCATTGAAGTGCCCTCCTGCTGGGAGCAGCAGGGATTCGGACAATACAACTACGGACATGTGCCCTTTGAACAGCGTCTCAAAGAGGAAGGGCATTACCGGTATCGCTTTCAGGCAAACAAAGCCTGGAAAGGAAAGCACATTGACCTGGTATTCGAAGGAGTCATGACCGATGCCCTGGTGCTGATCAATGGAAAGCAGGTGGGCGAAGTGCACCAGGGAGCCTTCTATCCCTTCAGCCATGATATTTCCAGGCTCGTGAAATACGGAAAAGAGAATACCCTGGAGGTCAAGGTGAAAAAATTCTCAGACAATGCCTCGGTCAACCAGGCTGAACGGAAAGCAGACTACTGGGTATTCGGGGGCATCTTCCGGCCGGTATACCTGGAGGTAAAACCAAAGGATCATATACACAGGGTGGCCATCGATGCAAGGGCGGACGGGAATTTTATCTCGGATGTGTATCTGGCCGGTTCCGGGGCTGCGGTCAGATTGAAGGTGGAGATCCTGGATCAGTCAGGCCATCGGGTGGGAGTATTTGAAGCCAGATCTGATGAGGAAGTTGAGAAAGTCAGGGTGCAGGGAAAGGTGGGTCAGGTACTGGCATGGTCCCCGGAGTATCCCCATCTCTATAAAGCGCGCTTTCAGCTCCTGGACCAGGATGGATCCGTGCTTCACCAGCTATCTGAGAACATGGGTTTTCGGACGGTGGAGGTCAGGGAACAGGATGGCATCTATGTGAACAATGTCAGGATCAAGTACAAAGGAGTGTGTCGACACAGCTTCCATCCCGATCATGGCCGGACTTCCAGCAAGCCCTTCAGCATCGAGGTGGTGAACCTGCTCAAGGATATGAACATGAACGCGGTGCGCATGTCGCATTATCCCCCCGATCGTCACTTCCTGGATGTTTGCGATTCCCTGGGACTCCTGGTGCTGGATGAACTGGCGGGCTGGCAGCGTCCTTCCTACGATTCGGTGGTGGGACGAAAACTGCTGCGTGAGATGATCGCCCGCGATGTGAACCACCCCAGCGTGGTGATGTGGGACAATGCCAACGAGGGAGGATGGAATACCGCCTATGACGGGGATTTCAAGGAACTGGACATCCAGCAAAGGGAAGTTACCCATCCCTGGGGCGTGTTTGAAAGGACCAACACGGCCCATTATGTGAGCTACGACTATCTGGCCGGGGATCATTTTGCCCCCAGAAGCGTCTTCTTTCCCACGGAGATGATCCATGGTTTGTATGATGGAGGGCACGGGGCCGGACTGGAGGATTTCTGGCTGCGAATGTGGAATGATCCCCTCTCTGCCGGAGGATTTCTCTGGGTTTTTGCCGATGAAGCCATCAAACGAACCGATACCGGTGAACTGGATTCGGACGGGAACCGTGCCCCGGACGGGATCCTGGGCCCCTACCATGAGAAAGAAGCCAGCTTCTATACCAGCCGGGAGATCTGGGCCCCTGTGTTCTTTGAAAAACGCTATGTCACCCCGGAGTTCAATGGAAAATTCAGGATTCAGAACCGCTTCCATTACACTTCCCTGGATCAGTGCACTTTCCTTTACCAATGGATCCGTCTTCCTGGTCCTGAGGGGCCGGGCATTGCCGATCCGGATGCCCTCGAAGGGGGCCATATCCTGGATTCAGGAGTGCCCAGGGTGGATCCCCTGGCACCCGGACAATTTGGAAGCCTGGAGGTTCCCCTGATGGACGGATGGCAGCAAGCTGATGTCCTTTACCTGGAAGCCGTGGATCCCCATGGCCGGCTGATCCACCGGTGGAGCTGGCCGGTAAAATCTCCCGACAGGGTGGCGGAAGAATGGATGGAAACAGATCCGGGGATGGAGGTATCGGTATCTGAAGATGAACAGATACTGATGCTTAGCTCGGGATCGGTGACCATCGAACTGGAAAAACATACTGGTTTGCTGAAGGGGGTGCTTTCAGGGGGCCGGAGTATTCCCCTCAACCAGGGCCCCGTATTCCGGGACGTGGACCCCGATTTAAAGGAATTCAAACACTTTGCCACCGGCCACAGCCACCATGTGGTGGCTGACTATGGTCGAAACGGCCGTCTGATATGGGTGATGCATTCGGGCGGGCTGGTGGACATGAAACTGGACTACCAGCCAGACGGGGGAAGAATTTCCTTCACCGGAGCGTCCTTCTCCTACCCCGAATCGAGCCTGAAATCGGTGAAATACCTGGGCAGGGGACCTTACAGGGTGTGGAAGAACCGGATGAAAGGAGTGAATTTCAACGTGTGGGAGAAATCCTACAACAACACCATCACCGGCCATTCGGGCTATGAGTACCCGGAGTTCAAGG
>CBDTYO010000236.1:0-6747 GCA_965364615.1 uncultured Bacteroidia bacterium | reverse complement strand
ATCAAGCACCCGGACCAGCTCGCGCTGCTACAGAGCGAACCGGAGCGGATGACCGCGGCCGTGGAAGAAGCCCTGCGTCACAGCAACACGGTGGTTTACCTGCGCCGCACCGCCACCCGTGACCAGGAGTTTGCCGGCGAGGCGATAAAGCAGGGCGACAAGCTGGTATGTATCCTTGGCTCCCCGAACCGCGATCCGCGGCTGTTTGATAATCCCGATGCCTTCGACATCACCCGCGACCCGGCGCAAAACCGGCGCCACTACCGCACGTTCGGCGCGGGCCCGCACTTCTGCGTGGGAGTACACCAGGCGCGCCAGAACCTGGAGGTCATGAGCGCCGAATTGCTTACCCGACTGAAGCAGGCGCTGGTGGAAAAAGATCCCTCAGTGGCTCTGCCCATGACTACCTCCTGTTCTCCGGGATGGATCAAATTCATTGAACACACCTTTCCCGAATATTTGCCCAATGTGAGTACCTGTAAATCCCCACAGCAAATGTTCGGAGCTTTGGCCAAAACCTATTATGCCCAGGTTAGAAAGATCGATCCCAAAGATATCGTGAGTGTGTCCATCATGCCTTGTACCGCCAAGAAGTATGAGGCAAACCGACCGGAAATGCGTTCCAGTGGATTCAAGGATGTGGACTTTGTTCTTACCACCAGGGAGCTGGCCAGGATGATCAAGCAGGCAGGGGTCGACTTCAATAAACTGAACGAGGACAAATACGACAGCATCATGGGAGCATCCACCGGAGCCGCGGTCATATTCGGTGCCACCGGCGGAGTGATGGAAGCTGCTTTAAGAACAGCTTATGAGATTGTAACAGGGCGTGAGGTGCCTTTCGAAGGACTGAACATCACCCCCGTGAGAGGTATGGAAGGAGTGAGACAGGCCTCTGTATTGATAGAAGACTGCAAGGAAGAGTGGAGTTTCCTCAATGGGGTAGAATTAAAATGTGCCGTGGCACACGGACTGGTCAATGCACGGGCATTGATGGATGGGGTGAAGAGCGGTGAGATCAATGTTCACTTCATCGAGGTGATGGCCTGCCCGGGAGGTTGCCTGGGAGGAGGCGGACAACCCATTCCCACCAACGAAAAGATCCGCAGGAAAAGGACGGAGGCCATCTATGCCGAAGACATGTCCATGGAGGTCAGGAAATCTCATGAAAACCCTGAAGTAGTGGGGATATACAAGGAGTTCCTGGGTGAGCCCCTGGGACATAAATCCCATGAATTGCTGCACACCCATTACAGGGAACGGGTGCGATACTGACAACACTGGCAGACTCTATAGATTTGAAGGGCTGTTCGTTTGACGGACAGCCCTTTTTTATTGGCTGATAAGATCGTAGAGCCAGAGTTTGGGTTCGGAATCCAGGGGATCCCCGATGGAATAGGCGAGCACCGAAAAATAGCTGACGTTGGACGCAATCAGATCATTGTATTCATAACTCAGTATTTCCTTTTCAGGATCATAGGCATCGCCATGTACAGTCACCACCACCGAATTTCTGGCCTCATAATCGAGCACTTCGAAATACCCGGAAAACTCGCTGAAACTCAGATCTTCAACCACTTTGTCTTCCACTTCGGTCCCGCCCATATACACATCGATGGAATCAAGGGAGGTGGCCGCATGAAGGAAGTGGAATTTTACGTTCCCATCCTGGGGCCGTGTGCTTTCCACTTCCTTAAATGCCAATACCGGCTCATCGGCAGATCCATAGAGGACTATCAGGTATTGTTTATCCTTCTCCATGGTCAGCAACAGGCTTTCTATCTGCGAGCCTGTATCAGAGTTTTCGGCCGTAAAGGAGATCTCTTCCGAGTCCGATTCAAGAAGGACTGCTCCCAACAGCCGGGCGCCGTAATCCTGTTCATCCTGTATCACCACGTCATCTACTACCCAGGTGAGGGTAAAGGTTTCTCGGATGAGCGATACAATGGAAACATAGGCACGAATTTCTTCAGGCTGTGGTTCAGGATCCTTATTACAGGAGGCCAACAGCAAGGGGATGGTGACAACGAATATGATTAGCTTTTTCATAAGATCAGGTTTGTTTGGAACCATCGAAAAGTTCTATGGTTTCGGGTTGCATCAGCACCCAGATGGAATATACTCCTTTGGCGGTACCCACAGGAACATTGAGGCAGTTCAAGGCCGACACTACCATCACCAGGATACGGGCCCAGGAGCGATAGGCAAAAAGTCCGATTCCCCCGATAATGCCAAGGCCACTGATGAAAAATACAATCAGGGCAATGGAATTTCCCAAGGTGGAAAAAATCCTTTGGATCGTGGGGTCATCCTCAAGATAATTGAATAAAAAAATGAAACTAAAGTAAATGGCCAGGGCTCCCAACACACCAAGGATCCCGAAGCCCACATGCAAGGCTCCCACCAGGGAGACGTGCTGTTTCATGTTTCTTTGTTTTTCCATGTGAAGTGTGGTTCAGGTACAATCATTATCTGTTGTTTTGTCATAAAGATGGTTGGTTAAACACCTGCATCCTGAAAGAGGACTCCGGATCTGTTTCGGTATGGTTGATGATCCCGAAATAGGTCTTGTTTGGGATGAAGTTATTGTTCACAGTATAGGACAGGAGGGTGGAATCTGCCGGGGTCATATCCATGGGCGTCACGATGATGGAATTCCAGAAAGATTCCTGGGTGCCTTCCACATATACAGAAAGCTGCCCATAAGCAATTCCGGTCAGTATTCGATGTTCCGGCAATTCTCCTCCCACATAAATATCAACGGCTCCCATGGTTTCCGAGGCATGCAAGAAGCGCATCTTTACCAGGCCAAGGGTGGGGGAAGAGGTTTCTATGGTATCGCTCACAAGGAGCGGTTCTTCTTCTGTGCCCATGATGGATATCATGTAGTAGCGGAAAGGATCCAGGAACAGATCAAAACTATCCAGTGCCACGCCCCCATCCAGCGTGGAAGCGACAACGCGGGTCTGCTGTCCGAATCCATCAACTTCGACCGCCCCTGGTACTGGCACTCCATAGGCTTGTCCCATGGTGGATACGGCTTCATCCACTTTCCAGAGCACCTTGTCAGCTTCCATCAGATTGTTATAGAAAATCAGTCCTGCTTCAAGGGTTTCCGGCCCGGGAATTGGATCATCCAGGCAAGCGGGCAGTAGCAATGATAAACCCAGAAAAACTACAATCACTTTTTTCATACCGGCTGCAATTTAGGAAATTCGGATCACATCCTTTCTTACTAGTCCTCATACAACGCAATAAACTCGTAGGAATTGCCGCAGGACTCCAGGAATTTAATGAAGGACGCAAATGAAATCACAAAGGTTGCGCTGTTTTCATTGGGGTGAAAACTAATTCGCTCCGCGTTCCTCAGGCGGGCATCTATGAACAGGTGCACGTGATGTTCGTGGTCGTTGATAATCCCAAAGGCCGATACCGAACCACCCCCGACACCCAGGTAACGTTCCATTCGTTTCGGAGAAGCAAAGGAGATCTTGCCTTGTTTGAGTCGCTGTTCCAGGTCCCTGATGTTGAGTTTGCGCCGGTGGTCCAGGATCACCAGGTAGTGTCTGTTGCCCTTGTGGTTCCGGAAGAAGAGGTTCTTGCAGTGGGCAGCATCGATGGATTCCCAGTAAGGAAGGGCTTCCTCCACCGTGGGCACCGGAGGGTGTTCGTAAATCTCATAGGGAATACCAAGTTCATCCAGGAAGGCCATTACCTTAGTTCTTCTTTCCAGATCCATGGGATTCACATTATCGGATCATATTGGTCAGCTGTACCCTGTTCCGGACACCGGTTTTCACAAATATGCGGTGGGTATGGTCTTTGACCGTTTGCAGGGAAATGAACAGGGCATCACTGATCTGCTGGTTCGAATATCCCTGACAGATGAGCCGGACCACTTCAGATTCCCGCTTGGAGATTTCATGTTTTTCCACAAAATGGGAAAACCTGGTCTCAAAGTCACCTCCGGTTTCAGCTTCACCCTCATGGGTTTTGTTCAGGTAAAGATTCAGGAAAAGGATGGGGACCAGGTGGAGGGAAAGAAAGACCAGCATAAACAGGTGCTGGAAGAAAGCCAACAAGGATTGCACGGACACCAGGGCCACACAAAGCACCATAAAAATCAGGTAGCTTCCCCCAAAGGTCCGGATGAATCTCTTTGCCTCTGTTTCCAGCTTTCTGGACCAGAGTAGTATAGATAAGAAAGCCCACAGGTACACCATCAATAGAAAACCGTTAAAGACCTGGCGCTGCAGGGAAACCACATCCAGGCTGATCTCGGTGGATGAATAATTGGACTTCACCATGTATATCCCGTATAGCAACAGGGCAGCCAGTACCACGGTAAAATACAGGATGATGAACAAGGTGGATTGTCTTTTACCGAAAAACTCCCTGATGCTTCTCAGGAACATGAAATGAGAAAGACCGATGAATGGTATGCCCAGAAAGATGGCATAAAGCCTGGAGGAATAGATCACTTTGCTGTCCACCTCCATCCTGCTTAACAGAAAGTCCAGAATGCCCGAACCAGCCAGGCTGTAGGTTCCGAAAATATAAAGAAAAACCAGGTAGAAAAAGTAGCTGTTCACAAAGGGAATCCGGTAACGCTTGTTCAGCCGGAAAGTAAAGAAAATGGCAATGGCCCCTGCGATAAGGGGTGTCAAAACCAATATGAGACTCCACGATTCGGACATGATATTCGGAACAACCCTCTCAATATACAATAATTGCCAAAGACACTTTCGGCTCTGGCTGAAAATCCTACTTAAGTATAGGTGGGCACTCGCTTCCTACTATGGTAGGATTTTTCCCCTTCACTACTTAAGTCTGAAGGAAAGACCGGGGGCGTATCCTACATTTGATTCTGAATCATAAAACCCGAAAACATGGTAACCATATTAAACAATGAACAATACGATTTCTTCCCCGATGCCGGGAAAAGTTATTCCGTCGGATGGAAGATCATCTGGGTATATTTTGTGGAACTGCTGGTGGTATCCATTGTATACATGATCCTGTCCGGTCCTGTTTCTCTAGTCCAATGGAAGATAGATTCTTTTGAATGGTTCCTGGTGCCCCTGGTCATGTTTGGAATTGCCTATGGCGTATTTGTGGCAGGACCCATAGGGTACGGGGTAAAATGGGTCTTCCTGAAAGCAGTCAGGGGCGAGCGCATTGAGATCAGGGATGTTTTTGCCGTTTTCCAGAAGAACTACTGGAATGCAGTCATCGCCAACATAGTGGTGGGTGTGATTGTTGGAATGGGAATAGTGATGTTGGTAGTGCCCGGGATCATCTTTGCCTGCAGGCTCGCATTTGTCCCCTATCTGGTGGTGGATGAGGAAATGGATGTGATGGATGCACTCAGGGTGAGCTGGGACATGACCAGGGGGTATGGCTGGCAGATCTTTCTCATGGGATTCCTGGCATTTTTCATAGTCATTGCAGGACTCATTGCCCTTTTCGTAGGAGTCTTCATCTCGGCCATGTGGATCTCAGCAGCTTTTGCCACCATGTACCACTCAGTGGCATTGAAAAACGGGATACCGGAAGTCAGGTTCGGAGGACAATAGTCCGGGAATCTGGCCCGACATCCAGCTACATCACCTCTTTGATTTCTTTCCAGGTGACCAGCTGAATGTTTTGTTCCTCCAAACTGTTCCTGAAATCCTGGCTCAACACATATTCCAGGTCCCTGGCCCTCCAGGCAGCACCAAATGCAGGATGATTCACTGTGATCGCCTGCATTTCTGCGTTGTCGTGGGCCACATGCACAATCATCAAATTCAGTCCGGGCTTTATTTTCCCGATCATTTGTCCGTAGGCCTCTGCCCAGGACAAACCCGGGTCGTCGGTATTCATCATGAAGAAGTTGTCCACCAGCACATAATCCCGTTTCAGTCTCTCCCTGGCTTCCTCGGGCATGGCCAGCAGGATCATCCGGGGAACGAATACGGGGGTCTTGTATTCCAGTCCGAGTTTCAGGTAAATCTCCATGAGCTCGGGCGTGGCCATCACCGAACCCATGTGGGTGTCAATATGGGTGGGAGTAATGCCGTAGGCGATGGCTTTGTCTATCTGGGCGCGGACTTCCTTCTCCACTTCCAGGGGATCGGCATGCTGACCCACCTCTTCCACCGATGCGTAAAAATTGCCGTTTTCATCCAAAAGGCTGGGAATCTCGGTGGAAGGCAGCACGCCTCCCCATTTGTATACATCCCATTCCGCGGTCAGTGTGAGATGTATACCCACATCCAGGTCTGGATGGTCCTTGTAATGCTCGGCAAAATCAGCAAACCAAGGACAGGGCACCATGATGCTGCCCGAGGTGATCCCTCCCTTTTCGAACGCAGTCAGGGTGGCATCATTGACGGATTGTGCCAGGCCTATGTCGTCGGCGTGAACAATCAGCAATTTTGTATTGGCGGGATAGCCCAGTTTTTCAGCCACGGTCTGCTGGGCCATGATCATGGAAAAGGAGAGAAAGAGAATGGCAGCAATGAAGAAGGCGGTTTTTTTCATGGTGGGATGGTATCATTGATTATGCAATAAATATACTAACTTCTAATTTTTATCAGACCCAAAACGATTCGCACAGACAAGTATACCATGAAAAAGAATCTTGTGAAAAGACTTTATTGTTCAGGAGCAATCCTCATCCTTTGCTCAGTGGTCCTCCATGGACAAACTTCCTTACCTTCAGATACGCTGCCCAACATTCTCTGGATCGTGGGCGAGAATCTG
>CBDTYO010000235.1:0-6780 GCA_965364615.1 uncultured Bacteroidia bacterium | reverse complement strand
TTTTTGCCTGTGGCGATCTTCAGGACAGCATCTACCGCCAGGCTGTCACCGCGGCAGGAACCGGATGCATGGCCGCCCTGGATGCGGAAAGGTATTTGGGCGAGCTGGAATAATTCGCCGTCAGAATATTACCCCAAAAAAAAGGGTGCCCCGCTTTGAGGCACCCTTTTTTTTGATGGTATTCTAACACCCTCACATTCCAACATTCTTACACGCGCAAGGCGCTGATATCCTGGAAAGTATCTGATTTGTACTCTCCTGCCTGGAGCTTCTCGCGGCATTCGGTGAAGGCCTTGATGGTCACTTTTACGTCGTCCAGGTTGTGCATGGAGGTGGGGATCAGGCGGAGCAGGATGTCCCCCTTGGGAACTACCGGATAGATCACCATGGAGCAGAATATGCTGTAATTCTCCCTCAGGTCCAGGATCAGGTTGGTGGCTTCGATAATGCCGCCCCGCATGTATACCGGGGTTACAGGGGATTCGGTGACACCCAGGTCGAATCCGGCCTCTTTCAGTCCCGATTGCAGGGCATTGACCACATTCCACAGGTTTTCCCTCAACTCGGGCATGGTCCTGAGCATTTCCAACCGCTTGAGAGCCCCTATGACCATGGGCATGGGGAGGGACTTGGCATAGGTCTGGGAGCGCATGTTGTAGCGCAGGTAGTCCACCACATCGGTATCGCTGGCGATAAACCCGCCAATACCGGCCATGGATTTGGCAAAGGTGGAGAAGTAAAGGTCAATCTTGTCCTGCACGCCGAAATGTTCTCCGGTACCCATGCCGGTGGCCCCCATGGTTCCGAAGCCATGTGCATCGTCCACCAGCAGCCTGAAATTGAATTTGTCCTTCAGATCACAGATGGCTTTCAGGTTGCCCAGGTCGCCTGCCATCCCGAATACGCCTTCAGAAATGACCAGCACGCCGCCTCCCTGCTGGTCGGCACGTTTTACGGCACGTTCCAATTGCTTCTCCAGGTTCTCCATGTTGTTGTGTGGGAACACGTATCTTTTGGCCAGGGACATGCGCATTCCGTCGAGGATGCACGCATGCGATTCGGAATCGTACACTATCACATCGTTCCGGGTAGTTACGGCATCGATGATGGATGCCATTCCCTGGTAGCCATAATTCAGCAGGAAGGCATCCTCTTTTTGCACAAAGGAGGCCAAAGCCTGCTCAAGCTCTTCGTGCTTGCGGGTTTGCCCCGACATCATCCGGGCACCCATGGGGTAGGCCATTCCATATTCTGCTGCTGCGGCTGCATCCGCTTTCCTGACTTCGGGATGGTTTCCTAGTCCGAGATAGTTGTTCAGACTCCAGGTCAATACCTCCTTGCCACGGAATTTCATATGGGCTGAAATCTCTCCTTCCAGTTTGGGAAATGCAAAATAACCATGTCCCGCCTTCTGATACTGGCCGATGGGGCCTCTATTCTTGGTAATTCTTTCAAAAATATCCACAGATATAAGTTTAATTGATTTGGGCACAAATTTAACTATTTTTTCATTGGGTCGATATTTAACTTCCTGAACACATTAATTGTTGCTGTGAAACATGGTCAAGACACAATAAACCCGGTATGGTTTTTGTTTAATGAAGAAGCAATTTATTGCTCAACTCTTTTATTATTAACTCAATAATTGTACTTTTGCGCAATGTTTAAAAACAGGATAACACAATTTGCTCTTTTGGCTGCGTTTGCAGTGGTCCTTGGCGGGTGTGGAGAGTATGAGAAGCTGCTGAAAAGCAGGGACTACAAGGCTAAATATGAGATGGGGGTGAAATACTACGAGGAGGGTGAATATGCCAGGGCAGGCACCTTGTTCGACCAGGTGGCCAATATTTACCGGGGCACCACCAAAGCCGATACGGTGAAATATTACCAGGCCAAAAGTTATTATGGTCAGCGCGATTACATGATGGCCGGATACTATTTTAATGAGCTGTCCACCACCTATGTAAGCAGCGTCTACCTGGAAGAAGCAGATTTTATGACGGGCTATTGCTATTACAAGCAGTCTCCCCGGCCGGAACTGGATCAGGAAACTACCTACAAGACCATCACGGCCATGCAAATGTTTTTGTCCAAATATCCCACTTCGGAACGGGTCCCGGAATGCCTGGAGATCATCACCGAAATGAAGGATAAGCTGGTGGAGAAATCATTCATCAGTGCCAGGCTTTACTATGACCTTGGGTATTACGATTCAGCCATTCTTGCCTTGCGCAACAGCCTGATGGAATATCCCGATACAAAATACAGGGAAGAACTGATGTTCCTGATCCTGAGGTCATCTTTTTTGTTGGCTGACAGGAGCATTCCCAGCAAGCAGAAGGAACGTTTTCAGGCCACTGTCGATGAATACTTTAGTTTTATCGGAGAGTTTCCTGACGGACCCCATACCAAGGAGGCACAGCGGATGTATGAATCATCCAATGCCTATTTAGAGGAAAACGATAACGAATCATCATAGCATGGATTACAAGAAGACCAAAGCGCCACTGACCACAGTGACCAGGGATTTGAATGACCTGGACAAGGAGACCGATAACATTTACCAAACGGTGATGGTGGCCTCCAAAAGGGCCAACCAGATCAGCGTGGAAATGAAGCAGGAACTGAACCGGAAGCTGGAAGAGTTTGCTTCCTATACGGATAACCTGGAGGAAGTATTTGAGAATCCCGAGCAGATAGAGATTTCAAGATTTTTTGAGCGTTTGCCGAAACCTGCATTGATTTCCCTGCAGGAACTGGTGGAGGACCAGATCTATTTCAGGATCAATGAAACCCCTGAAATAGAGGAGCCACAATAGCATTGAAAATTTCCTGATGAAGCTTGCAGGAAAACGTATCATCCTGGGTGTGACAGGGAGCATAGCTGCCTACAAGGCGGTCTATCTCCTGAGGCTATTGATCAAGGAAGGGGCCGAGGTACAGGTAATTATGACTCCTGCCGCCAAAGAATTTGTCGGACCGGTGACCTTTTCCGCCCTCTCGGGCTCCAGCGTGCTATCCGACTTTTTTGCCTCCGAGGGGGGGGACTGGAACAGCCATGTGGACATGGGAGTTTCTGCAGACCTGATGCTGGTGGCACCCCTCACAGCCACCACACTGGCCAAGATGGCCCATGGCCTGGCCGATAACCTGCTCGTGACCACTTACCTTTCAGCCCGTTGCCCGGTGGTGGTGGCACCTGCCATGGACATGGACATGTACCGGCATCCTTCCACACAGGGCAATTTGGAAATTCTGAAGGGATATGGAAACCGGATCATTGAGCCGGGCGTAGGAGAGCTGGCCAGTGGACTGGAAGGCAGGGGAAGGATGGAGGAACCCGAAGAAATTGTTCGCTTTATCAAAGAGATGGACACGGAGCCTTCAAAAAAAAAACTGCTGACTAAGCAGGTGCTGGTAACTGCCGGTCCCACACACGAACATATTGATCCCGTTCGTTTTATTGGCAATCATTCTTCTGGCAAAATGGGCAAGGCCATTGCGGAAGCGTTTGCTGCGGAAGGAGCTGCCGTTTCCTTGATCATGGGTCCGGTTCCTCTGGAGATAAACGGGGAAGGGATCGAGGTCACACGGGTGACTTCAGCCCAAGAGATGTTTGAAGCCTGCAGTGCTTTGATCGGGCAGATGGATGTGGCGGTTTTCAATGCGGCTGTTTCGGATTACACTCCGGCAGAAGCCATGGACAAGAAGCTGAAGAGGGGAGAAGGGGAATGGACGCTCCGTTTGAAACCCACCCGGGATATTGCTGCCGAAATGGGCAGACTCAAAACCCCCGGACAGCTACTGGTGGGGTTTGCACTGGAGACCGATCGTGAAGAAGAAAATGCGCATTCCAAGCTGAAGAGGAAGAACCTGGACCTGGTGGTATTAAATTCCATGCGGGATGAAGGAGCGGGGTTCGGGACAGATACCAACAGGGTGACCATGATAGATCGCTCAGGGAATGCGGAAAAGTTTACACTGAAGCCCAAGGACCAGGTGGCGTCCGACCTGGTCAGGCGGGTGATAAAAATGATGGATGATGCGTAAGGTAGGTACAGTGCTTCTTTTATTGGCCGTTTCCGTGGGGCTTTACAGCCAGGAATTCAGGTGCAATATTCAGGTGGTGAGTCAGCAGATCCAGGGAACCAACAAACAGGTTTTCCAGACCCTGCAGAACGCCATGTACGAGTTTATGAATAACCGGGTGTGGACCGACCATGTATATACCATGGAGGAGCGGATCGAGTGCAATATGATGTTCAACATCACGGAACAGATGTCGGCCGATGAATTCAAGGGAACCCTGACTGTCCAGGCCAGAAGACCGGTCTACAATACCAATTACAACACCACTACGCTGAATTTTGTGGACAACGATATCCGGTTCAGGTATGTGGAGTTTGCCCCCCTGGAATTTGATCTGAATTCCAATTTGTCCAACCTCACTTCCATCCTGGCCTTCTACGCCTATTTTATTCTGGGCATCGATTACGACACCTTTTCACTGATGGGCGGGACCCCCTATTTCAACAATGCAGAAAGGATAGTGCTGAATGCACAAAATGCGGCTGAAACGGGATGGAAACCCATGGATAACATTTCCCACAAGAACCGCTACTGGCTGGTCAAGGACATGATAGATACCGATTACGAACCTGTGAGGGCCTTTAATTATAGGTACCACCGGCTTGGGCTCGATGTGATGGATGAGAAAATTGCCGAGGGGAGGGCCGAGATCACCAACAGCCTGGAATTGCTGCAGCAGGTATACCGGAGGCGGCCCGATCCCTACATGTACCTGTTGAGGCTGGTGTTTGATTCCAAGGTGGACGAAATCGTGAATGTCTATACAGAGTCCTACCCCGAAGAGCGGACCCGGGCCTATGACATCCTGGTGGAAGTGGACAAACCCAATGCCAATAAATACAAAGCCATCATGGAGCAAACTCTTTAGGTAAGCCGCATGATTCAATCCCTCTACATCAGGAATTACCTCTTGATCGATCACCTGGAACTGGATTTCTCCCCCGGATTTATCACCATCACCGGGGAGACGGGTGCAGGAAAGTCCATTCTCATGGGAGCCCTGTCCCTGATCCTGGGCCAGAGGGCAGATACCTCCGTGCTGAAGCTGAAAGATGCCAAATGCATCGTGGAGGGCAGCTTCCTTCCCGGGGAAAAGGTTCGGCAGGCATTTGAATCCAACGAGCTCGATTTCGAGGAGGAAACCATCATTCGAAGGGAGATCGCGCCGGGGGGCAAATCCAGGGCCTTTATCAATGACACACCGGTGAATCTCCCCCTTCTGAAAGAGATCGGGAGCCTGCTGGTGGACATCCATTCTCAACATCAGAACCTGAGACTGAGCGATCACCTGTACCAACTGGAAGTCCTGGATCACATGGCTGCCATCGACCGGGAATTGATGGAATACCGCAAAACTTTTTCTGCATATAGCTCTATCAGTCAGGATCTTGACAAGATAAAAAAAGAAGCCGCCCAATTGAAGGAGGAGCTCGAATACATGCAATTCCAGTTCAATGAATTACAGTCTGCCCACTTGAAAGAGGGGGAGATGGAAGAACTGGAGGGTGAATTGCAACGGGCCGAACATGCCGAGGAGATCAGGAATGGGCTGTTTGAATCCGCGTCCCTGCTATCGGGCGAAACCACAGGCATCCTGGATCAGTTGCGGACGGCCCTTTCCCATTTGCAGAAGGTTGCCAGGTTCTTTAGTCCTTCAAGAGAGCTTGCCTCCAGGATGGAATCGGTCTATATTGAACTGAAAGATCTGGCCGCAGAAGTGGAACGCCAGGCTGGAAAGACGGAACTGGATCCCGGCAGGCTGGAGCAGCTGCGGGAACGGACCGACACCCTGTTCGGACTGATGCAAAAACACAGGGTCAGGGACCTGGAAGAGCTTATTGCCTTGAGGAACCAGCTGAATCAGCGGATTGAGGCCGCTACCTTTTCCGATGAAAAGATCCTGAAGCTTGTGAAGGAACAATCCGGACTTCTGACCCTTCTGCAAAAACAGGCCGCAATCATTCATTCAAAGCGGGCAACCGCAGCTGCAAAGATGCAGAAGCAAGTCGAAACACAATTGAAGGTACTTGGCATCCCCCACGCACGTTTCCAGGCAGAGCTCAGCAAAACAGGGACCTTTGATCACAACGGCAATGACCAGGCCAGGTTCCTCTTTTCCGCCAACAAGCAACTTCCCATGGAGGAAATATCCAGGGTGGCCTCGGGGGGAGAAATATCCCGGCTGATGCTATGCATCAAGTCCATGGTTTCGGATCGAAAAGGCATGCCCACCCTGATTTTTGATGAGATAGATGCTGGAGTGAGCGGGGAAATAGCCGACAAGGTCGGGGGGATCATGGCAAAGCTGGCTGAAGGAAGACAGGTACTGGCCATTACCCACCTGCCCCAGGTGGCTTCCAGGGGAAGCGATCACTTTGTGGTTTTCAAGGAGGATACCGCTGATGCCACCTATACGCGCATCAGAAAATTACAGAAAGAAGAACGCGTCAGTGAGATTGCCCGCATGCTATCCGGAGAGGAGGTGAGCGATGAAGCTCTTTCAAATGCCCGTGTTCTCCTGAGGGTATAAAAAATCATCGCACAAACTTAGATTTCATTTGTTATTAGGGCAGAAAACCAACAATTAGACCAGAAGATCATGGCTTACAATTTACTAAAGGGAAAAAAAGGAATCATTTTTGGAGCGCTCAATGAGCAATCCATTGCCTGGAAAGTGGCTGAAAAGGCCTA